>JBQTKE010000391.1:0-14903 GCA_052386435.1 Myxococcaceae bacterium | reverse complement strand
GGCGGCAACCCCGAAGAAGGCGAGTTTTACGCCTGGCGCGGCTACGCCAAGTTCTTCCTCCACGAGGACAAGAAGGTCGGCTTGCGAGAAGCGCAGAGCGACCTCCAGGTCTGTCTGCACAAGAACGAGCGCGTCGCCCAAGCCCACTTCTTCCTCGGAACACTCATGAAGCTCACCGGCGACGCCGCGGGCGCGCAGAAATACTTCAAGCGCACGCTGGAGCTACGACCGGATCACGTGGATGCGCAACGCGAACTGAGACTCGCCGCGAAGAAGGCCTGACCGCGGCGAGGGTGCCCATTGAGGTGAGTACGGAGGGTGCGGCGCGGCTCGCTCGCGACACCTTCTGGGCTCGTTTACTCCCGGGGCGGGTGACAACCGTCACGTCTTGGAGCATGAGGCCGTCAAGTCGTAGGCGGAGGCATCTTTTGGAACTGACGGGCAAACAGCGGCGCAAGCTTCGGGCAATGGGCCATCACCTGGATCCGGTTGTCTTGGTCGGCGCTTCAGGCGTGACCGAAGGTGTGATCGCCGCGGTGGATCAAGCGCTCCAAGACCACGAGTTGATCAAAGTGAAGGTCAATGAAGGACCGGATGATCGGCACGAAGCCGCGGAAAAGCTCTCCGAGAAAACAGCTTCCGCAGTTGCCCAAGTGCTGGGCCGCACTGTTCTGCTGTTCCGCAAGCGCGACGAGAAGTCGAAGATCGAAGTTTGAGTGGGTCGCGAGCAACCCAACCCGGACAGACGCTCAACGACCGTTGGCGAGAAGGGGACGCTTGGACTACGCAAAGGCCCCGTGCGCAAACCCTTCAGCGTCTCCCTGCAGCTGGCCCTGTTGATCGCTGGCTGCGGTGGTCTCTGGTCAGGCACGGAACGTCCCTTTGGCGCGGACCCGCTCTCCCCCGAAACGCCCGCGCCAAACGACAGCGGCGAGACCCCGGTCGACTCCGGGGATCCAAACAGCGCCGGTGCGGACGGTGGATTTATCGTGCAACTCCCGGACGGCGGCGCGGACACTCCTGTCAAGCCCTCCACGGATGCTGGCGCGGATCCTCTCCCGTCCAAAGCCTTCACCTGGGCGCGGATGACGCCCACCAACGCGCGCCCCATCGTTGACGTCGGGGGACGCGGTGAGGGCGCATCCTTGGAGCTCTTCGTCCTCACCGACAACGCGCTGCTTCGCTACTTCGACAAGACGTGGACAACGGTGCTGAACGACAACACCGGCGTCAACTACACTTCGCTCTGGGTCAGCCCCGCAGGACCGGTGTTCGTAGGCGGCGGCCGGCTGGTGAGTTGCCTCTCCGGGTGCACCCAAGAATCGGCCTTCAAGCTGCATTCAACCTATGGAAGCGCGGTATGCGGCGACGGCCCGCGCGTCTTTGCCGTGAATGAGAACCCCGCCCGCGAAGTCTCGCTGTACCGTTTCAACTTCCCGCCCGGCGAGGGATGGACGAGGGTGGTCGCGGACGTCGGCGCGCACTTCGCGGGTCGCTGCTGGGTGTCTCCTCAGGGCGAAGCGTTCGTCGCGGCGCAATCGTCCATCTTCCGGTTCGATGGCGAGGTCATCGCGGCAGAGCGCGTCGATTACCCTTCGACCTGGACCACCAGTGAGGTCGCGAACCAGATGTGGCAAGGCGTTTCGGGCCACGGTACGGACATCTACGCGGTCGGGACTCGACGCAGGGTCCTCCAGCGCGGAGCCACTGGCGTGTGGTCGCTGGTTTTCAATCCCTCCGGCGTGAATGACCTGCAAACAGTGACCGTCCTGGGACCCGGCGATGTTCTGGCCGCCGGTCGCGCGAGCTCCGACGGTCAGACCATGGTGCAGCGGACCGATGCTTGGGGCTTCGTCAGAGACGCGCCCACGGTTCATGCCCTCGGGTCGTGGGCCGTTTCGAATCGCGAGGTCTACGTTGGGGGCTACCACACGACGGGGATCCAGGGAGCCCTCTGGCGAGGCGTTCGCTGATCCTGAAGCCTGAACGCTACGCGGCGACCGGGCAGCTTGTTGGCTGGAAGGACCCCGAGTAGAAAGCGCCGCCCACCCTCGGTGCGGGCGGCAACCGGTCGGGAACCATGGATGACACTCGGGCTGAGGCCCTGTATCGGAAATATGGTCCGGTCATCTATTCGCGCTGCCGGCGTTTGCTGAAGAGCAACGCCGCGGCCGAGGACGCCACTCAGGAGGTCTTCCTGCGCGTCCTTCGTCACATCGACCGCGCTCCCCACGACGCCGCGGCACTCGCGTGGCTGTATCGAATCTCCACCAACTACTGCCTGAACCAACTGCGTGACAGCGCTCGCCATGCGGAGCCGCTGGACGAGCTTCCCGAAGCGGCCGGTGATCACCCCGAGCCTGGACACTTGGATCGCGATCTGGCGCTGCGCGTGGTGATGCGCTCACCCGAACAGCTGCGCGCGCCCGCTCTGCTGCACTACGTAGACGGTATGGAGCAGGCCGTGGTCGCGCAGACGCTCGGCATCTCGAGACGTACAGTCATTAACCGCTTGGGCGCCTTCGCGAAGCGCGCGCGGCAGTACATCCAGCGGCAGGAGCTCCAAGGCGCAGAGGTGACGACCGTTGAGTGAAGCGCGCCACCTGTCTTCAGACGTGATGGACCTGCTGTCATTGGCTTCGCTGAAAGAGGACGAAGCCGAGGCGGCCCGTGCGCACATCGCCGCGTGCGCGGATTGTCGGGCGCGCTTCGAAGAGATGGAGCAGGACAAGGCCCATTTCTCTCAGGTCGTCCTCCCCCGGACGGTCAAGCGGGTCCGCGAACGCGCTGCCACGCCCAGCCGTCCCAAGTGGGCTGCGTGGCTGACCCCCGCGGCGGGGCTGGCATTCGCGGCAACAGTGGCGATCGTCGTCGTGCGCCCAGACACCACTCCCTCTGCGTCTTACCTTGGCCTCAAGGGGACCACCGGCGCGACGTTGAAGGTGATCGCGGATCGTGAGGGACGTCAGTTCGAGGTGAGCAACGGCGCGCAGCTGAAGGCGGGCGATCGGCTGCGCTTCAAAGTGACGCCTGGCTCTGCCCAGTATCTGCTCGTTGCCACGCGCGATGCGAAGGGTGCGCGCACGGTGCTCTATCCGTTCGGCGGCACGCGGAGCGCGGCGCTGCCTCGTGCCGAAGGGCCGCCGGCGACCCTGGAGCTTCCTCCCGGCGAGAGCGTGCGACTGGATGACAGCCTGGGCGAAGAGCACTTCGTCGCCGTGTTCTCCAATCAGCCTGTGACGGTGGAGCAGCTCGACACGACCAAGGATGCCTTTGAGCTGCATTGGGTGAAGACGCCATGAGCCGCAGCGACACCGGCAGCGGTCTGGTTGGCCGGCGACTGACCCGCACGCTCTTCCTGGCGGCGCTGGGGTTGGTGAGCGTCGCCCACGCGGAGACCCGGCGCATCGCCCTCATCGTGGGGAGCAACGCCGGTGCAGGAACCCGCGCTCCCTTGCGCTACGCGGAGAGCGACGCCGGGAAGATGGCGCGCGCGCTGGTGGAGGTGGGCGAGGTTCGGCCGGACGACGTGCTGCTGCTTCAAGGGCAACGGTTGAGCGTGGTCGAAGCCGCGCTGTTGGAAGCCAAAGACCGCGTGGCGGAGAACAAGCGATACCCCGACGTGCGCACGGTGCTGCTCTTCTATTTCTCCGGCCACTCCGATGGCGAGGCGCTGGAGCTGGGACAACAAGGTTTGAGCTACTCGCGGCTGCGCGCTCTGTTGGCCGCCACCGGCGCGGATCTCCGTTTGGCGATCATCGATGCCTGTAAGAGCGGCGCGGCGCTTCGAGAGAAAGGCGCGACGCGTGGTGACCCGTTCACTCTGCGCTTGTCGGATGAGCTCACCGCGCGCGGAGAGGCGTTCATCACTTCCAGCGCCGCGGATGAGTACGCGCTCGAATCCTCCGAAGTGATGGGCAGCTTCTTCACCCACAACTTTCTCTCCGGCCTGCGCGGCGCCGCGGACGTCTCTGGCGACAGAGTGGTCACGCTCTCGGAGGCGTACCGCTACACGTATGAGCACACGGTCTCCAACACCGCGCTGATGCCGGTGGGGACGCAGCACCCGGCGTACGACTACCGACTGTCCGGCCAAGGCGAGCTGGTCTTGTCGCGGCTGAGCGAAGGTGTGGCGACGCTGGTGCTGCCGAAAGACGCCGAACGCAGCGTCGTTGTGGACCTCGTCCGCGATCAAGTTGTGGCAGAGGTCACCAGCGCGGAGCTGGCGTTGGCGCCGGGCGACTACGGCGTGCGCGTGCTCAAGGGTGGCCGAACCTATGGGGGCCGAGTCGTGCTGGCCGCCGGCCGCCGCGAGACCGTGAACTTGTCGTCTCTGTCCGAGCTGTCGGGCGGCGCGCCCCAGATAAGCCGCAAGGGTGCTTTCACGACCGTGGAAGAACAGTACAGCCCGCGCTTTGGAATCTTTGGGGTCCAGCTGGGCGCGAGCGCAGGCGTGGCGGACGGCTTGGGCGTTCGGCCGACGGTGCGCTTCTCCTTCGATCCAGAAGACGGTCACGGCGTTGCCTTTGGGCTGCTGGGTTCACACCTGCGTTCGGCCTCGCTGAGCGAAAGCACGGTGCAAGGTCGCGTGGGCTATCGCTACGTCTGGACGGAGGGGCGTTGGTCGTTCTCCCTGGGCGCGGACGCGGGCGCGGGCGGTTTCTTCCAAGACATGCGCGACGGATCGCATGCGAGCTTGTTGGCGCCGCTTGCAGGACCGCGCGCGGGCGTTCGCTTTCGGTTCGCGAAGAACCTCTGGGGCACGCTCAATGGCGAGGCCGTGGGGATGCTCGGCCGCGTGGATGATCGCTGGAAGTTGCTCGCGCTCCCCGCCGCGGACGCCGGCGTGCTCTTCGGTTGGTGAGGCAACGATGAAGAAGCTCTGGGTCGTCCTCCTGTGCTGTGCCGCGTGCGGAAATCTAAAGTCGGGCGGCGAGGAGACGCTCTCAGCCGTTCCACCTCCGGCGAGCACAGACTCTTCGAACGTGCCTGATGCGGGTTCGTCTGATTCGGGCGGTGGCGCGCCTGTTGTTGAGGAGGAGCGCCAAGAGCCTGACGCAGAGATGCTGGACCAGACCGATGGAGGCCCTGTGGTCACCGGCATCAAGGTCGAATCGTGGGTCACCGGCCGCAGCCGCTTGGGTGCGCGCACCACCTCCGGTTTTCCCGCGTGGCGCCGCGGTCTCGCCGTTTCGGGAGGCGACGTCTATTGGGTGGAGAGCGGGACGTCGCCAGGAATCTATGCGACGTCTACTGCACAGCCGTGTCAGGCGGCTGAGTGCGTGCGCAGGTTGGGGACCCTCACTCGCCCCAGCGCGTTCGCGGTGACGGCTTCACACTTTCTGGTCGCGGACACCAACGTCCTGAAGCGCGTGGCCTTCGCGGATGGCGTGGTGAATACGGTGCTCAGTCACACGGATGAGATCACCGAGCTGGGAGGAAACTCCGAGCGTGCGTTCTGGACGACCACCAGGAGCAACATTTTCGCCACCACGCTCGCGCCAACGCCTGTGACCAACACGCCCATCTACTCCAACGGTACGCCCATCGAGCTGGTGGTTGCGGGCGACACCGTTTACTGGGTGGGTACCGACATCTCCGGGATCGTTGGCGCGCTTCAGATGATGAGGACGAATGGGACCGGTGCGGCGGAGGTGCTTCGCTTCTCCTCGGAGTTCCAGGCCGCTGGAGGCAACGCCACCTTCCTTTATTACGCGGAAGGGAACCCTTCGCTCATTCACCGGCTCACCATCGCCACCGGTCGGAACGAGATCGTGGACCGCGAAGGCTTTGGGGTCGCTGACTTCGTCGTCAACGCGACGCATGCGTATTGGATTGAACCCGGTGATGCACCGGGCCACCTCAATGGCCGCCTCCGCCGAATCGGCCACGACGCGAAGAAGCCAGAGACGATCGCCGAAGCGCTCGCCTTCCCCGTCGCGCTGGCTGTCTCCGGGGACACCATCTATTTGGCGACCGCGGGAACCAGCGCGAACAAGTACGCGGACGGCGTGCTGCTCAAGATCTCGTTGCCCTAGGCCCAATGCCGATCAGGTCTCTCGGACTTCGATCAGGACACGTTGCGCACTGTCGACTCGTTCCAAGCGGTTTCCACCGCCAGACGGATTAGCGTGCCTGTACGCGGAAGCCGTTCGACTCTGGTCGGCCCGACTCAGCCGACGAAGACGGATCAGCTCCCCGCGCCGCGACTCCCCGTCATCTGCCTGGCTGGGTCGATAAGGACTGACTTAGCGTCCTTGCGCGACGTTTTTCATCCCCAGCTTCACCGCGTCGTTCACGTGATTGAGAAGTGAAGCTGGGAAGTACTGCCGTCGCGACTCCCCGTCGTTCGTCTCAATCATCCGGGGCGTGTCGAGATAACCAAGGTAGTCGTCCACGAGCGAGAGCGCTCGCCCACCTTCGGCCTCGAGCGCCTTCGCCGCTCCGCTCGTCACCTCGAACGGAACGGCGATCAACCGCAGCTGCCCCAAGCGCAGCACCGAGAGCTCGGCGCGCCGGGGCGAATCATCACAGAGCGCGTTCCTCACGATGCCCCGCGTACCCGAGGGTGCCAAGCGCGTCGCTTCAGGCTGGGGCAGGCCAAACGTGACTTGCGCCAGCCCGAGCACAGGCTCGTCGACGGTCTTCTCCACCTTGGGAAGGATCGCGTTGATGCGTGCCGCGGCTTCCTCCGCGCGCTGTTCCGTCCGCAAGGCCAGCGACGCGTTTCCGCCCGCGGCTTGGAGAACGAAAGTCACGCCCTGGTCCGCGTCCTCCTGCAGCTTCGCGAGCCGGCCGGGGTAGTCCGCGTCCAGCGTGGTGGTGTCTCGAAGGTTCGTCGGGTGAGCGGACAGCGTGATGATCTGCGCGACCTGTCCCAGCCGCGCGCGCAGAATTCGCGGATCCGCCGGCTCACCGCTTCGACTCACGACCTCATTCTCGAACTGGCCTTCCCCGGCGCGCAGTCGAACCGGTGAGGTCTGCGAGGCGGCCTGGCTCAACGCGGTCACGCCGGCCTTCACCAGAGCGGCCTGCACGTCAGCCCTGTAGCGACCAGTCGCGGCCAGCTCGGAGGTCAGCCTGGGATCGTAGGCTCCCACCGAACTGTGGCTGTGGGTGGCGACGACCAGAAGCGCGGACAACTGCAAATCCGCGGAGGCAGTCTGCAAGGACTGCGTGAGCGATGAGGGGATCAGCAGCAACTCAACACCCACGAGGCCGATCCGGTGGCCCCCGGACTCCAGAACCAGCGCGCGCGCGAACAGCGGTCCACTGGCGGTCGCATCGCGGCGAGCGGGTCCATATCCCGCCACGACCACCGGGAGCGGCACCTCCAGAGGGACTTTGGCAGCGCCTGCTCGCAGGGGGCCCGTGCTCAACAGCGCCGCCTTCACTTCGGGCTCACCCGGCGCCCAGACTCCGCAACGGTCCCAGTGGTTGAGAAGAAGGTAGCCAGTTCCCAACAGCCCAATGATCGCGGCGACGGTCTTCAAGACCTTGGCGGCCGTGGAGGCGCGGGACGGCATGGGGGACGCTCATAGCGCTTTTCCAGGCCAAGCGCCCCCTCGCTTGCTGCCGCTTTTCGGTTCCGCTGCGCGGCTGCGGATCTTGTCTTCTGCCTGCTAAACAAGGGAAACAGTCCCTCGAGCAAAGGCCAAACCATGTGCGGCGTTTTCGGAATCTTTGGGCATGAGGAGTCGGCCAACCTCACGTATCTGGGGCTGCACGCGCTCCAGCACCGAGGACAAGAGTCGGCCGGCATCGTCTCGGCGTCCAACGGCAAGCTTCACGCGCACCGCGAGCTCGGCCACGTCGCCGACATCTTCACCGCGGACGTGCTCACCCAGCTCCCCGGCACCGCGGCGATTGGACACACGCGCTACTCGACGGCAGGCGGTGGGGGCCTCAGCAATGCCCAGCCGTTGCTCGTTCAATACTCCGGCGGACCGCTCGCGCTCGCCCACAACGGAAACCTCGTCAACGCCCAGGCGCTGAGGACAGAGCTCGAAGCCCAGGGCGCGATCTTCCAGTCCAGCGCCGACAGCGAAGCGATCATTCACCTGATCGCGCGCTCCCACGAAGAGACGTTTGAGGGCCGCGTGGTGGAGGCGCTGCGCAAAGCAGAAGGCGCGTACTCACTCCTTCTGCTCACCGACAAGCAGCTCATCGCCGTGCGAGATCCGTTCGGCTTCCGCCCGCTTGTCCTGGGGCGGCTGCGCAACGCGCACGTCTTGGCGTCAGAGACCACCGCGCTCGATCTGATCGAAGCCGAGTACCTGCGCGAGCTCGAACCCGGCGAGATGGTCGTCATTGACGAAACGGGCATGCGCACGTCGTACCCGCTGCGGACTGCCCGACCCGCTCGCTGCGTGTTTGAGCACGTCTACTTCGCCAAGCCGGACTCCCTGCTCTTCGGACAATCCGTCTACGAAACGCGCAAGCGGATGGGCGTCCAGCTGGCGAAAGAGCACCCTGTCGAAGCCGACCTCGTGATCGCTGTCCCTGACTCCGGTGTCCCCGCCGCGATCGGCTTCTCTCGGCACAGCGGGATTCCCTACGACGTCGGCCTCATCCGCAGCCACTACGTCGGCCGAACCTTCATTGAACCGCAGCAGTCCATTCGTCACTTCGGCGTCAAGCTCAAGCTCTCCGCGGTAAGGGCCGTGCTAAAGGGCAAGCGCGTGGTCGTCGTCGACGACTCGATCGTCCGCGGCACCACGTCGCGAAAGATCGTGAAGATGCTCAAGGCCGCGGGAGCATCGGAGGTGCACCTGCGGATCAGCAGCCCGCCTTCGAAGTGGCCCTGCTACTACGGGATCGATACGCCCTCGCGTCAGGAGCTGATTGCTTCGAGTCATACGGAAGAAGAGATCGCGCGCTACGTCACCGCCGACACACTGGGCTACCTCTCTCTTGAAGGTCTAGGCGCCGCGGTCGACGACCCCGCGGGTGAAACGTTCTGCAACGCGTGCTTCACCGGGGCCTACCTCACGCCGCTGGCGAAAGAGCCGCACCTGCGGGCCGTCAGCGGAACGTAAGCGGCGTCGCGAAGCGCCAGATCAATTTCTAAAAAATCGCGACCCGCGATGGCATTTCGGCCGCAGCCGCGACTAGGGTCTTGTCCCGCGACGTTCCACGTTCAGTTCAGCAACAGGAGAAAGCATGTCTCGACTCGGACTCGTGGCAGCAGCGGTCGTCTTTGGCTCTGCGTTGGGGTGCGGTTCTTCCACTGTCACCACCCAGAACGGCACCCCGGATGCTGGAGAGGGTTCAGTGAATGGGCTTCCCGGAGATCAGCCGAATGGGAGTGGCAACGGAAACGGTGATCCGGCCTGCGCGGTGATCACTGCTGAAGCCAAGGCCACCAGCAAAAAACCGGTGGACATCGTGATGATCGTCGACAACTCCGACTCCATGGGAGAGGAGATTGACGCGGTTAAGAAAAACATCAACACGAGCTTCGCGGACATCCTTGCGAAGAGCGGCCTGGACTACCAAGTGATTCTTCTGTCCCGCCACGGGAGCTTCACCAGCGCCAATTCGATCTGGATCTGCATCACCAAGCCGCTCTCCGGAGCCGACACCTGCGACGCCAACAGCCCCAACTACCCTCCTGAACCGGTCTTTGTTCCGAACCAGTTTTACCACTACAGCTGGGACATCGGGAGCAACGACTCCTTGTCCATTGCCATCAACAATTGGGCGGTCCCGGTGAAGATTGCGCCGGGTTGGGGCCAGTGGCTGCGCAAAGACGCGGTGAAACACTTCATTGAAATCTCGGATGACAACTCAACAACCATAAGGACCGCGGCCGCCTTCGACGCCGCGCTGCTTGCGCTGTCTCCGGAGCAGTTCGGAACCGCCCAGAATCGCAACTACATCTTCCACAGCATCGTCGGCACCGCCCCCAACCTGGTTGCGGACCAGGCCTACCAACCGACCGAAGCGGTCGTGACCCAAAAGTGCGCGACCGCTGAGAACCCCGGGCTGGTCTACCAAGACCTGAGCAAACTCACCGGCGGGCTGCGCTACCCGGTCTGCAACGTCGCCAGCTACGACGCGGTCTTCAAGCAAGTGGCCCAGGGCGTGGTCGACAGCGCCCAGGTCGCGTGCGAATTCTCCGTCCCCACACCGCCGGATGGCCGGACGATCGCGGGCGTGTGGATCAACTACACCAAGGGTGGCGGCAACGCGGTCACCACGTTTGATCAGGTAAAGGACGCGTCCGGATGCCGAGCCAACTCGTTCTACAATGACGGCACCAAGCTTCGTCTCTGCGCCGACACTTGCACCACCGTGAAGGCCGACGCCGCTGCGAAGCTGAACATCGCGTTCACCTGCGGATCGCTGATCAACTGAGCATGTCCTGATGGTTTTTTAGCGCCCCGCCCTTTACGTTCTTGGGCGGGGCCTTCGACTCGGTGGTGATGATCACGGATGACACAGACCGCGGCGCGCCGGCCGCCGGACCGCACGGGCGCAGGACTGTTCGGCTGACGCGACTACGGCCGCTTCTCGTCCTCTTGCGGCGAAGGGTCGAGCGGGATCTGCACGATGAAGGTGGTCCCCACGTTCGGCGTGCTCTCGACGGTGATCTTCCCCCCCAACTTCTGAATCACGAGCGCGCTACCCGAGAGACCGATACCCGTCCCCACGCCAACCGGCTTGGTGGTGAAGAAGGGATCGAAAATCCGGCTTTGAATCTCCGGCGGAATCCCGGTGCCGGTGTCGCTCACACGCAGCTCGGCGATGCCCCCCACCGTGCGCGTGATCAGACGCAGCTCGTTCTTCGCGATCGGCCGTGTCTCCATCGCCTGGAACGCATTCACCATGAGGTTCAACACGACCTGGTGCAGCTTGCCCTTGGGCGCGGAGGCAATGCGCGCCGAGCTCAGGTCCTTCACGATCTTGGTGCGGCTGGACATCTCGCGCTCAGTGAGCAGCAGCGTGGAGGAAACCACCTCCGCCAGATCCACAGCCTCGTGCGGCGCATCGTCGCCACGCGAGAACGTCTTCAGCTCTTGGACAATCTTGCGGACGCGCTCGCCACCGGCGGCCGTCTCGGTAATCAGCGCTTCAATGTCGACCAGTGACTGACGGAAGCTCAGCTTCTGCTCCGCCGCCGCGCCTTCAGACTGCGACCGCCGGTAGGCGTCGACCACCGACGTCACGTCAGACAGGTAGTCCTTCAACGACGCCAAGTTCGAGAGCACGAACGCCAGAGGGTTGTTGATCTCATGCGCCACGCCCGCGGCGATCTGCCCAATCGCGGCCAGCTTCTCCGCCTGAGCAAGCTGCGCCATGATCTTCCGGTCGCGTTCAGCGTCCGCCAGGCGCAACAGGCTGCGCACGCGCACCAACAGCTCGCGCCGCTGAATCGGCTTGTGCAGGTAGTCATCCGCCCCTGCTTCCAGCGCGTCCAACTCTGACTCCGGCCCAGTCGACTCCGCGGTGACGAAGATAATAGGCAGCCGTCCGAAGGGCGGGTCGGAGCGGATGAGCCTGCACAGCTCAATGCCGTCCATCTGCGGCATGCGGAGGTCCAGCAGCGCCAGCTCGATCCCGCCGCGGCGCAGGATGTCCAGCGCCTCCAAACCCGACGACGCGGTGCGCACGCTGAAGCCTTCGGCCGCGAGCAGCCGCTGCATCAACCGAAGGTTGGCGCTCTCGTCATCAACGACGAGGATCTGCGGCGAGCTCATCTTGCCGCCTCCTGCGGATGGGGACGGACGTGCGCCAACACCTGACGCAACAACGCGGCCCCAACGCGTCTGCGATGAGTGCGACAAACACCGACAATCAGGTCGCACACGGCGAAGAAGACGGCGAAGCCCGCGCCGAACCTTCCCAGAACGCCGTTCCATCTCCCCATCTTGGCCGCGGGATGAGCAGTCTCCGTGCCAAGCGCGGGCCCCTCGCGGACTGAGGCGATTGTGCACGCCAGGGCACGGAAGGTTCGCTTCCGTCCTGGGGTCGCGGTTTACCGGCCGGTGTCGGATGACCCCGAAGCAATGACCTGGGGCAGGAACCCGGCGAGGTCCTCCGGAAGGGGTGCATCCAAGGTCATGCGCTCGCGTCGGGAAGGGTGGGTGAAGGTGATGGACGCCGCGTGAAGCGCGTGCCGGGGCAGTCGCAATCGCTCCCACGCTTCGGGCTCCAGGCAGTGCCTGGAGAAACGATCGAAGTAGCTCTGGTCCGGCCCGTAGATCTTGTCGCCCACGATGGGAAAGCCGGCCTCGCGCAGGTGAACGCGAATCTGGTGCTGACGTCCCGTCTGGGGGTGACAGCGCAGCAGCGCGAACGGTTCGCCGTCACGCTCGAAGCGGCGCAGCACGGAGAAGCGCGTACGAGAAGGGCGGCCGACCTCTCGATCAATCCGCACGGCGATTCGAATGACGTCGGTGCCTTCAGCGATTGGCGCGTCGACGACGAATTGATCTTCTGGCGGCGAGCCCTCGCAGATCGCCAAGTAGTCCTTCTCCACCTCGCCGCGCTGGAACGAGAGCATCAGCGTGCGGCACGCGTCTGTGGTCCGTCCCATCACGATGAGGCCGGACGTCTCGCGATCCAGCCGGTGCACCGGGTGCGCCTGAAATTGATAGCGACTGCGCACCAACGTCACCAGCGTGCCGTTGTGGTAGCGCGCGGTGGGGTGGATGGGCAGTCCCGCCGGCTTGTCGAGGACGAGGAGGTCGTCGTCCAAATAAATCTCGCGAATGTGGGTGGGCGTCTCCGGCTCTTCTTCCAGGCGACGCCGCAAGCGGAACGACAGCCCCGTGCGAACGACCGTGGCGGGCTTGAGCTTGCGATCGGAGATGAGGCTGTTCTGGATGATCCGCTGGATGCGGCTGCGGGAGAGCCGGGCGATCTTCTCGCGGAGGTAGAGGTCCAATCGCCAGCCGTCGTAGTTGTGCTCCACGACGTAGGGGATCTCCACGAACTTCTCTTCAGGGCTGCTGCTTCGTCCACTGCTCACCCTGCGCCATGTAGCACGAGCCGCCCTTTGCTTTCCTCGGGGGCCTTTTGGCTGCGTTGCCGCTATCGTGCACGCCCATGCTTCGTCCCCTGCTCGTGGTGCTCGCGCTGAGCGTCGCCGGACCCGCTGTCGCCCAGAAGCGACTCGCCGTGCTCGACGTCTCCACGCCGCCTTTCATGATGGGGCTGGGCAACCAAGTCCTGCAGACGGTGCTCTCCTCCGCCCAGGAGCAGGGCTACAAGGTCACGCCGCCGGACGAAGTGCGAATAGCCGTGGGTGACAAGACCTACGAAGACGTCCTGCGCTGCGAAGGAAGACCAGGCTGCGTCACAGGAAAGCTCTCGTCGCTCAAAGTCGATCGCATCGTGGTGGGCTCGCTTAACCGCGATGAGAAGAGCTACCTGCTCAAGCTGGAGCTGCTGGATCTGAAGAAAGGTACCGTGGTGTCGAGCGTGGACCGCGCCGTGTTGATCGCCGCGCGCCGCCTCGCCCAGGACGTGACCGAGGCCGTCCCACCCCTGCTGCGCGGCGAACGCGAAGCGCTGGGCACCTTGGAGCTCACCACCAACACCCGCGCCGCCGAGGTGACGATCAACGGCGAGAACGCGGGGGCTACGCCGCTCACGGTGAAGCTCAAACCCGGCAAGCACGAGGTGAAGCTGCGCAAGGAACGCTATCTCACCGTGTCGCGCTGGGTGACCGTGGAGGCCAACCAAGTCACTCAGGACGACGTGCGAATGATTCTCCAGCCGGGCCAGGTCGACGATGAGACCGCGGCCTTGCCGGTGGAGAACGCGGAGAAGAAATCAGATGGGCCCGCGTTTCGCGTTCCCACCTCCGCGTGGATTGCTTTGGGCGCGGGCGCCGCTGCCGCCGCGGCGGGCGTGGGCTTCGGGGTCTCTGCTCAACGCGCGGAACGCCAGCTGCGTGACGGCTACGACTCCGCGCGCAACCTCTACGCTGGCACGCGCGATCAGGCCGTCATGGGTAAACAGCACGCCATGCTCGCCAACGTCTTCTATGTCGCCGCCGGAGTGGGAGTGGCCACCGCGGTGGTGTTGACCGTGCTCAAGAGCAGCGACGGCGGTCCCAGCGTCTCCGCGTCGATCGATCCCACCGGTGCAGGCCTCTCCGTTCGGGGGGACTTCTAATGCGAAAGCGCGCGTCTTCTCGTTCGGAGAAACTTCTCATGCGACGCGGCCTGCGGCATTCAGGAAGAGCCTTGGTGCGAAGCTTCCGGGCGGTGGGCGTGTTGGTGACGGTGGTGTGGTTGGGCTGTAGCTTCGGCATTGACCCCCAAAGCAACCGCTTCGCCTGCGCCAACGACACCGTCTGCGGGAGTGGCTATGAGTGTCGACACCAGGCGGTCGACGGCGGCATCTGTTTCAAGCTGGGCGAGTGCGGCACCGAGACGTGCGACGGGGTCGACAATGATTGCGACGGGGTTGTCGACAACGGATTTGATCTCACCCATGACAGCGCGAACTGCGGCACATGCGGGGCGGCGTGTGATGCGGGGACCAGCTGTCAAGCGAGCACCTGCAGCTGAGCTCGTTCGACGGCGAGAGCAGCCTCGCCCGACCCGTGCGCGTCCCGTCAAGACCCTGGTGACAAAAACACGCACGGATCCTCAGCGGCGAGGGTCCGTTCGTCCCGCGCGTCTTCTCAGAATATTTGCCCGGCTGAGGCTGGCTGTTCCTGAAACAATTTCTGGATCGCCCGACTTGGAGAAACCGTTTCGCGGCCTTTGCTCGGGCCTTGCGCTTGCAGAGCTCCCAGCGCAGGAGGCTCACCACAATGTCCACCCAAGGACGTGTCCAAGAGTCGACGACGCAGACCGAACGAGAGTTCCGCTTGGTGCTGCCCTCGGAAGTGGCCGAATCGGTGCGCCGCGGACTGGATGCCGAGGCCGCGATTCAAAGGCCGC
>JBQTKE010000390.1:0-8793 GCA_052386435.1 Myxococcaceae bacterium | reverse complement strand
ACCTTCGAAGAAACGCTTCGCGAAGTACTTGGCCTCATCACCTACGGGCGTGGCCATCTTCACCGGGCGATCCGAGTCGCCCCGCATGGCGCGCTTGTACTGCTCCCAACCGGCGGCGTACGCGTTGCGCTGCTTCTCGTGCTTGAAGGTCTCTTCCGCGTCCAAGCCGAGCAGGCGCAAGCTGCTCTTCAGCCCGTGAACGCGGAGGGTGTCGCCGTCAAGCACCGCATCCGCGCCGTCGATCGGGAAGACCCCAATCTCCAGACCGCCAACCTCAAGCGCGTTGTCGGCCAGGACTTCATTCGCGGGCAGCTGCTGTTTGCGTGCGGACTTCTCCACGCTCGATGCGGAACGCGAGGTCCTCTCTGTCCGCGCAGCGTCTGCGCCTTGAGCGTCGCGCTTGCTGCCTTGCTGGCGATTGTCGTCCTGCGCGAGTCGAGCCGATTCGCGCTTGCCCGCAGCAGCCACATCATCGCGTCGCAAGCGTTGCGAGGGGGCGCAGGCGGTCAACAGAAGAAGTGCGGTGATGAGCGTGAGAGAGGAGCGCAAGGTCATGGAGGGTCTCTAGAAGCGCGACTCCAGCTCGAGCCGGAAGCGGTGCTCAGGGTTGGGCGAACGGGCCAGCGTGGACGCGCGCTGGTCGATGTACCTGAAGAGGTCGTAGCGGAGGCTGCCGGTGAAGCGGCGGCTGGGCGTCCAGGTCACGTCGAAGAGGCCCCAGACGGATTCTTCGAGGCGGCTGCGGTTGGCGATGTCTTGGGAGTACCAACGCGCGCGGGCACGAAGCGCCAGCTCGTCCAGCGGGAAGACGCGCGCTTCCACCCAGACCGTGCGGTCCTGCCGGAACGACGTGGGGTACGAGGGGTCATCCATGAGCGCGTGCGAGTACAAGCCGGTGAAGACGACGCGCTTGTGCGGCGTGACCTTCATCCGCGTGGAGAACTTGTAGAAGTCACCCGTACAACCTTGGGGTTCGCCGTCGACGGTGCTCTCTCCATCTGCGTAGCACTGGCCATGGCCACCCGAGCGGACATCCTTGTTCCGGTAGTCCACCCACGCCGCGACCTTGAAGACACGCCAGCCCTCGTAGTCCGCGCGGAGCAGCGCGTAGAGGTTGGGTGTTCCCGCGGTGCCAGGACGCTCCGCGTCTTCGGGCAACACCCAGAAATCCAGGGACGCCCGCAGCTTGAGATCATTGATCAACCGGCTGGTGTACTTGAGCCGCGCTCCCGCCTCGTTGCGTTCGCGTTGGCCGTCGTACATGTCCGGCGCTGCAATCGAACGCGCGTAGGGATTCACGAACTCGCGGTCGTAGTAGCGCAGCGTCAGCTCCAGCTCTTGCGTCTTGGTGCCGTAGACCGTGCGTTGCAACGCCGCGAAGCCGCCACCGTTGCGATCGCCCACTCCCAACGCCGCCGCGGAGGGAATCGAATCGAAGCTGCGCGTGACTTCCGCGAAGAAGCTGACGTCGCCCACGCTGATTCTACTGTCCAGCCCGATTGCGCCGTACGGTCCACCGAAGACGTACTGACTCCACTCCTGCACATCCAGATCGATGCCGGGAGTGTTCGAGAAGCGCTTGGCGTAGTAGCCGGTGACGCCCAGCTCCCACTTGTTGAAGAGGGTGAGGGTGCCGTGCGCGCCGCCCATCGCTTCATGAAAGATGCCGGGCAGCGTGGAGAAGGAGACGCGCGGAGTGGGAGCGAACGGTTGGCTGTCGTCGCGGATGTAGACCGAGGGCGCGGCACAGCCCAGGGCTTCCTCGTTGCGTGGATCCGCGCAGTGGGCACGATCGTAGAGTTGGTACTGGTAGATCGATCGCTCTTGAAAGGACCCGAACGCGTAGAGAGACGCGCGAGCGTCTTGGCCCAGCTCCAGCTCTCTCAGCGCCGCGGCGACCCCGCGGAAGGTCTGCGGCAGCGTGAAGTCCGGCGTCGCGTATTGATCCTCTTGGCCTTCGCAGACGCCGTCCAAGACTCCATCGCTGGAGCGGCGACAGACGCTGGTGAGATCGCGAAGTGCCCGCACGCTGTCGTCGTAATAGAAGCCTTCCGGCGTGTAGCGGTTGGTGGTGTCGAGCGTGGTTCGCTCGCCGAAGCCAATGCGATAGGTGCCGGCGAAGACATCCGCGTGGCCGCTGCGCCAGCGCAGGAAGAAGCGGGGGAGCTGAAGACCGTAGCGTTCGGGATGAACGCTGAGCGCGTCGCGGGCGGCATCGTAGCCGACCGGACCTAGAACGTAGCGCGTGGTGAGCAGCATCACGCCGCCGGTGAGATCGTACGGACCGCGCAGCCGTGCCTGCAGGTAGGCGGGAGGCGCGACCGGATCGCGCAGGGTGTATCGGCTCACCAAACGCACGCTGCCATTGAGCGGCGCGCGCTGGCCGGGCGGATAGACCACGATGAACGCGGCGATCTTCTCCAACTTGCCGGCGTCAATGATCCCACCGCGCACCAGCACCAAGGGATCGGCGATCCCTTTCTGCGCGGTTCGATAGGAGATGATCCCATCCACGTCCGCGTAGGTGAGGTTGGGCAACGTGTAGAGCTCTTCGCGCGTGGCGGAGTTGAGATCCACGCCAGAGCGCAAGAGCTCTATCAACGCGTCCAACGTGTCTTCACCGATCTCGCCTTGCTCGTAGAGATCTTGAAGGTCCAGCTCCGCGCGAATGTCGATCTCTGTCTCGTACTGCACCGCAAGGGCGGAGGACGACAGCAGGCAGAGCAGCAGCGCGCCGCGAAGTCGAAGTTGAGCAGGTGCAGGCGGCTGCAAGGCGGCGCGAAGAGTACGACGAGGATGGGTGGATCCACCACCTGCGCATCGAGGTGCCCACTTCTTAGCCGTGAAGAATTCAGGAAGCGCCTGGAAGCGCGCTACAGGTCTGTCATTTTCACGCCGCGTTCACGCAACAGCTCCGACACGCGGGTGCGACCGCGGTTGAGGGCGCTCTTCACGGTGCCTTCAGGAATGTGCAGCAGGGCTGCAATCTCCGGATAGGAGAGTCCGCGCAACTCGCGGAGCCGGAGGACCTGCTGGTGCTGTTCGCTGACTTGAGCGAGCGCGCGCGACAGATGCTCGCCCAGCTCATGACCGATCGCGCTCTGTTCGGGACTGATGGGGATTGCGGGACTCAGGCTGAGCTGTTCGCGGCGGTGGCGCGCGCGCAGCACGTTCACCGCGCTGTTGAACATGACCCGATAGAGCCAAGTCGAATACGCGCTCTTGCCATTGAAGGTCGCGGCGGTGACGTGGAGGCGCGCGAAGACCTCCTGCACCACATCTTCTGCCTCTTCCTCATCGCGGAGGATCCGCCGCGCGATCGCCAACGCCTTACGGCGGTGACGGACGTAGAGCTCAGATAGCGGCGGCTGCATGACACATTCCCTTTCGCGACTGCGAAGGGAAACGAACCAGAGGCCCCGCCGATCTATCTCTGAGGGAACGGCAACTTACGGGTGTCTACTCCGCCTCGTCCTGACGGGTGAGGCCCCAGTCCTTGAGCCGCTTGAACAGGGTGGAGCGGGCCACACCCAGCTCCTTGGCCACGCGCTCGCGGTTGTTGTTGAAGCGCTTGAGCGCGTTCTCGACGATCTGACGCTCCAGCTTCTCCAACATCGCCTCCAGCGTCATCCCCGCGGGGAGCTCCGGGACCGCGATGCCCGTATCAGTGTTGGTGGTCTCTTGATCAAACGAGAGATCCGACACGTCGATGTGCGGTCCCTTGCGGAGCAGCAGCGCGCGGTGCACCACGTTGCGCAGCTCCCGAATGTTTCCGGGCCAGGTATGGGTCTGCAGCTTGTCGCTGGCGGACGGGCTGAAGCGAACCGCTTGACCCTTGGGCGCGAAGCTTCGGATGAAGTGCTCCGACAGCGTCATGATGTCGCCGCGTCGGGTGCGCAGAGGAGCCAGGTGGAGCGGGATCACGCAGAGGCGGTAGTAGAGGTCCTCGCGAAATTTGCCTGTCCGCGCGTCCGCGAGCAGGTCCCGGTTCGTGGCCGCGACGATGCGGACATCCACGTGGATAGGCCGCGGCGCACCCACGCGTTTGATCTCTCCAGACTCCAACGCGCGGAGCAGCTTCGCCTGCAGGTCCAGCGGCAGCTCGCCAATCTCGTCGAGGAAGAGCGTTCCGCCGTCGGCCTCTTCGAACGCGCCCTTGCGCGCATTCATCGCGCCGGTGAACGCGCCCTTCTCGTGACCGAAGAGCTCGCTCTCAATCAGGTCTTTTGAGATCGCAGCGCAGTTCACCGGAATGAAGGGCTTCTCCACCCGAGTGCTGCGCGCGTGGATCGCCTTCGCGACCAGCTCCTTGCCGGTGCCGGATTCGCCGAAGATCGCGACGGCCGCGGAAGAGGGCGCCACGCGGTCGATCAGCTCCGCCAGCTGCTTCACCGACGGATCTTTTCCAATAATTCCTTGGAAATTGTGCTCGCCCTTGGCGGCCGCGGGTTGCGCAGGCTCCAGGATCAGCTCGGTCTCGCCAATGCGCAGCGTCGTGTTGAGCGGAACCTCCGCGTCGAACACGCGCGCGGTGCCCAGGAACGTCCCGTTGGTGGATCCCGCGTCGCGCACGTGGAAGACACCCTCGCGGCGGGTGATCCTGAGGTGCCGGCTGGAGACGAACTTGTCGTCGAGCACGAGATCCTGGCCGGACTCCTTGCCAACCGTGAACTCCTCCGCGGCCAGCTTGTGCACCGTCTCTTGCTGTCCCTGTTTCACGCGAAGCTGCGCTGCCTGCCAGGTCTGCTGCGCATGCTGCGAGGGCTGAAGCTGAGTGTGCGTGCCCTGCGCCGAGGCCTGAGTCGCCGGATCGACGCCGTAGCTGGCGGTGCGCTCGCGGAAAATCGCTCGCCACTGACCCAGCGCGATGTCCGCACCGTCGGGGAGCATGGCCTGCGAAGTAGGCTGACCAGAGACGAAGGTGCCTTTTCCGGAGAGATCTTCGACCGAGTAGCGCGTGCCATCAAACTTCAGCGCCACGTGCTGACGGGAAACCTCGGGGTCCGGAATCACCACGTCGCAGCGCTCTCCCCGGCCCAGGACGACGCTGTCGCGATCCAACGCAAAACGCAGAACTTCTTCACCACGACGAAAAAACACCAACTCCGGCATTCACAGCCTCCAGCAAAGGCGGAGGCTTTAACACGGGCAGTGTGACCGGGAAAAGTCCGGGTGTTCGGACTATTCCGCTTTCAGCGCATGCGGAAGTCTGGGAAGTCTGGGCGGCCCAAAAACCCCCGCATCTTGAGGGCTCTCCACCCAGGTTCCTTCCCAGCCGGGATCATTGAGAACGCGCTTCCGATGAGTCCCAAGCGTTTCAGAAAGTCCGGATCCGCCTTGAGCCGGAGCTCCAGCTGCGGCTCGCTGTACGGCAAGCGCTTCGCCAATTTCAGCGTTCCTTCGCCTCCAATTTCGAGATCCGAGCTGCGCCCTGCGAGCCGCTCCACGGTGCCCAGCCCCTTCTCAAACCTCACCTTGGCGTCGAGATCGCCGAGCTGAATTTTCGGCAACGGCATGGGCGTGGGCGTGCCGTACATGGGAACGGTGAGGGTGCCGCCGTTGACGGTCAGCCCACCGAGGTTGAGCTCCAGCGCCCCAGTGGCCTGACCGAGATCCGGCGCGCTGCTCTTGCCGACCGTCGCGTTGGGAATGGAGAGGGAGAGCGAGCCGTCGCCCGTGCCTGAGAGATCCAATCCGGAGAAACCTTTGAGGTTGCCCTTGGAGAAGTCCACGTCGTCCGCGCTGACCTTCACGCTGATGCTGGCCAGCTTGCCCACGGAGCCGCTGATCGTTCCGCCCAGAGCCTTCACGCGGAAGCTGACGCCGGGCGGAAAGAGGGCAGGGCGCATTGCGACGGATTCGATCTCCAGAGGCGTGGATTCGGGGGTGCCCGTCTCGTTCGCCACGCGCTGCGCTTCCGCGGTGAGCACTTTACCCAAGCGGATCCGCTTCGCGGTGATCCCGAAGAAGCCGGGGCCGATCGCGCCAATCGTGAGGTTCATCCCTTCGGCGCTGGCGGCGAGCTCCGCGCGCTGGCGAATCGCGTCGTAGGGGAACGTCAAATAGAGACAGAGCACCAACGCGAACACGGAGAAGACCACGTAGGCGGCGATCAATTGCGGGCGGCTCAGGCGTTTCTCGGCGGCCATGGTTATTGCGCCTTCATCTGATACGTGGCGACGTTGATGCGCGCGGTGAGCGTCTCCGCGGAGAGCTTCGGCTCAATGCGGATGTACTTCACCTTCACCTGCGGCGTCTCAATGCTGGTGAGGAAGTCGGTGAGCCTGCGCAGGGTGATGTCGTTGAGGTTGAAGTCGACGGTGGTCTCCGTGATCTTCCCGTCGCCCACCGCGAAGGGCCCCGCGTTGCTCATGCTGGGAATCACCAGACCAATGGCGTTGCCCTTCTCTTCGATGTACGCGCCCAGCCGCAGATTGTTGGACTGCAGCTCGCGCTCGACCTCCTTGCGCTGCGCGTCCGCTTGCGCGAACGTCGCGGCCAGAGCTTGCACTTCCTGGAGTTGCTTGAGCTTGGTGTCGGTGCGCTTGCGGTAGCCGGACGCGCTGGAGGCGAAGCTGAAGACAATCAGAAACAGAATGAACGTCAAGACGGCGCCGCCGGCGATCATCAGCAGCTTGCGCTCGCGAGCGGTGAGCCGGCCGTGGGCGACCTGGGCGTCATTGATGAGCTGTTTGAGCTTGTCCATGGCTTAACCCGGGGTCGGCGCCGGTTGATCCGGACACTGAATCTGAATGTCGAGGTTGAAGGTCGTCTTGCTGCCGTCTTTAGAGGTCTCCGTCTTGCCTTCGGTGATCTCTTTGAAGCAGCGGTACTTCTTGAGCGCGGAAGTGATCGTACCGATCTGTTTGCGGCTCTCCGTGGTCCCTTTCACGGTGAGGCGATCCAGCGTCACCACGATGTCTTCGAACGTGGCCGGGACGTCAGACGGCAGGTTCTCCGCGAACTCCGCCAGGATGTTCACCGCGGTGAGCTTGGGAACGTCCGCGGCGGGACTGGCTTGGCCCTGCAGCAAATTGAGCGCGCGGTCGAAATTTCGCTCGCAGGTTCCGGTAACACGGGTGGTGATCTCGCAGAGCTGATCGTCCAGCGCCTTCTCGCCCCGCGCGAGCACGCTGTTTCGAATGATTCCGGTCACGACCAGGAGCACCAGGAGGATCGCGGCAAACGCGCCGATCGTTCCCAGCTTGTCCTTCATGTAGTCGAAGTCACCTTTGAAAGCGTATTCGCCACGGCGCAGGTTGAAGCGCGGCGCGCGAGCGCCGGCGGCCTGACCCCGCAAGGCGAGCGCGTACGGCTGCATCACCGACGGTTGATCGAGCGTAGGTTTCGCGGCAATGACATCCGGAGGTAAGCGCAGCACGCGTGTGGGGAGGTTGAGATCGCGCGTGAACTGTTCGTCGATGCCGCGCAGCTGGGCGGTGCCGCCGCAGAGGTAGACCTGGCCCACGGTGCGCCGCGCTTTTCCCGCGTATGACTTCAAGGACGCGCGGATCTCCCGCAGGACCGGCTGAAGCGCGCGGGTGAAGGCAGTGGCGGCGCGCTCGCCTTCAGGGCCGGAGATCTGTGGGCCTAGTCCGCCACGCTCCTCCTTCCACTGGTTGGCTTCCTCGAACGGAGCCTGCAGCTCGTTGGCAAGCGCCTTGGAGAGATCTTTTCCCCCGCCGGAGAAGGTTCGCGCGAACTCCACGCCCGTGCCGGGCCGGCCAATCGCCACGGCGGTGCGCTCGTGCCCAATGTCCACGACGGCGATAGCTTCGTCGCCGTTGGGCGGTTCGAAGAGCTGCGGCGCGCTCAGAAACAGGTTCTGGTAGGTGAGCGCGGGATGCGTGATCACACGCGGATCGACGTTCATCGCGCCCAGCAGGGCCAAGTGCGTGGCCAGCTCTTCCTTGCGAACCACTCCGACCAGCAGGTCGCTTTTTTTGTCGACCTGGTTGGCGATTTGGTAGTCGTAGACCGCGTCGGAGATGTCGAACGGAAGCTGACCTTCGACCTCGAAGCCGATCGTCGCCTCGAGTCGCTTTGGATCCGTGAAGGGCAGGGTAAGCATGTGCGTCGCCAGCCCTGGGCCCGGCAATGCGACGACTGTTTGATCCGCGGCAAGATCGTTCTGCGCGAAGAGCTGGGCAAGCGCGGCTTTGAGCGTCTCCGTCTTGTCACCTTCCAGCGAACGCCTGACCTCCGCGTAGGCCGCGGGGATGGGTGAACGCATGGACGTCTCGAACAACACGGCCTTCACCGTGTGGCTGCCCAGATCCAGTCCCAGGATCTTCGCCATGGTTATTCCTCTCTCCAATACACGAGCTTGCCCAGCTGATCGTCCAGCGAGATCACCGCGGTCACCGTCTTCTCGACCTGGCCCGCTTGTCCTACCGCCTTGATGCTGTACGTGTTGCTCTTGTCGCCGACCGGGCTCTGGATCGCGGCGTTGTTCTTGATGCTGGTGTTGACCGCCACGCCCTGAGATTCGACGATGCTCACGAAGTCTTGAACGCCCAGCCCGAAGAGCGCGAACATCTTCGCGGCCTGGATCTTCTTGATGATCGCATCGACGAAGAGCGGATCTTTGAGGCGGCCGTCGGGACGGTTCGGATCCGCGACAGCGAGGATCGCGGCGTAGAGCAGCAGCTTGTCGTCTGAGTTCACGTTCAGCTTGGCGTTGATGTCTGGATAAACGGTGAGCCGATCTCTAAACGCCGCCATGAACTGATCGTTCACGCCGTGCACCATGTAGAGCTCGTCCACCGAGTCGAAGCGCGCGTTCTTCGCCTT
>JBQTKE010000389.1:0-6822 GCA_052386435.1 Myxococcaceae bacterium | reverse complement strand
CGTTTGACAAGATCTGGTGCG
This sequence comes from Myxococcaceae bacterium, assembly GCA_052386435.1. Taxonomy (GTDB): domain Bacteria; phylum Myxococcota; class Myxococcia; order Myxococcales; family Myxococcaceae; genus JBQTKE01. The sequence goes on along the minus strand of JBQTKE010000389.1, from coordinate 6,801 downwards.
AGATCCTAAACCGATGAGCGCATCTGTGAGCCGATAGTTGGTGGCGAACGGAGCACGAGGGTGGGAATCACACTGTTGGATTGCTTGGGCGGGCGTGTACGCAGTGCCTGCCAGCGGAGCTTTTAAAACCCCATACGCCGACGCAACGAAAGCTGCGGGGGGAGAGGGAAGAACCGTGGAGAGCTTGATCAACATGAAGCCGTGTCCGATTGATCTGCCGCAGACGATCAACCCTGAAGCCGGACCCAAAAGGGCGGGAGTCGAGACGCACCGGAACCTCAACTGCAATCACTACGACAATTGCCTTGATGAAGCGGTGAAGCGTGGTTGGCAGAGTTTCAGTTGTGTGAAGTGCCCGCTGTACCAGATGGCCGCGCCGCCCCAGATGGGAATTGAGGCGTACGCCACGCAGCGCCGGGCGATCTAAACGTTTGGTTGAGCTTCAGGCGCTGAGGCGGACGACGCCTCGGCGCACCAAATCCCGCAGCGTCTCTTCCACTTCCACGGGCCAGATCTCCATCCGATCCAGGACATCTCGCGGCAGGACCTTCTCTTCGCAGAGCAGGCGTGCGGCTGCGAGCCACTGTTTGGGACCGACCTGGGCGCTGAGCGCGGAGAGCTCCGCGTTGACGTGGAGCAGGAGCAGAACCAACCTGCCCCGGACGCGGCGTGGGGGTGTCGGTCGCGGTCTACTTGGACTCAGGGGCGCGTGTGGAGGCATAGATCACCACCACGAAGTACTTCCCCTTACCGAAGCGGGCGGAGTCCCCTCGTACCGTGCCCACACCGACCAAGCTGTTCTTCTTGTCCGCCAGGTTCTGTGATTCGCCCAACATCCCGGGCGCGTCGGCGACATAGAAGTCCACGGCCGCGGTCGCCACCTTGTCCAGCGACGAGAACACCCGATCATGCACTTTGGATCCAGGCAGCTGGCTCTTGGGCTCGTCCAGCTCCAGCGCCCGCCGCGCGTGATCCGTGGCGATCCGTTCCAAGGCTTCGCTGCGTCGAAGCGCCGGAAGCTTCAGCGATGAGCGGCGATCCGAGATCGTCTTGTACGCGTCTTTGAGCGGGTCCGAGGAGATCTGCTGCGGGTTGGCCAAGATCTCCACCAGCACCACGCGGTTGTCGCGCTCGAACACCACGCCCATTCCCAACGCGGTGAAGACGGGATCAAGGAGGTTCCGACGATGACCCGGGCTCTGCTCGATCCCGAAGTGCGCGGCGAGCGGACCCGCGGCCATGCCCAAGTTCTCGCCCGCGGTGCCGTAGAGGTAGCCCGCGCTCCTGAGACGGCTGCGCAAATCCGATCCATCCGGCGCGACGTGCGCGAAGAAGCCCTCGGCGGACATGCGCTCGGCATAGGCTTGGGCGATCTTGGAGAGAGCGTCGTCCAGCTTCACCAGGGGAGATCCATTCGCCGTCCTCAGCGCGTTGATCTTCTCCAGGACCTCCGCGCGCGCCGGCCCCGCGCTGGTGGGTTCGCGGGCTGCAAGCTCGCGGGCGATCTGTTTGGCGCGAGGGCCCACGTCGGTGAAGAAGAGCGCGCCGACCTCGGGGCCGCGCTCTCCGCGACCGATCACTTCGACGGTGTAGCGACCCGCGGTGGGAAAAAGAATGGGAGCGCAGAACTCCAGCCGCCCTGACTTGGAGAGCGGCACCTTCTCCACTTTCCCACTGGGCTGGGTCACGTAGACGTCCGCCGCGGTGAGTGGAGGCAGGACCTCGCCACAGAGCGGATGACTCGCGCCAACCTTGGGAACGGTCCGAGGAAAGGGCGACAGCTCGACTTTGCGGAACGTGGTGAGCACGACCAGCGCCGCGTCGTCTCCGTCTCGCGTGGCGGCGACCCCGACGTGCGTGGCCGCTTCATCCGCGATGTCTTTGCGCGCAAGGAACGACTCGACCGCAGCGTCGAGAGGGTGGCCTCGAATGACGAGCGCACGCGGAGATGGATCAAAGCCCTGCGCTTCGGAGACCTTCTCGGTCACCGCCTGAAGATCCGACGCCTCCGAGGCTGACGTGCGCACCGCTTCCTCCGCCATGGCGCGCGCCGCCACCGAGAGCCGCTTGTCCAGACGCGGGGCGCTGCGGCCAATCTTTTCGAACTCGCGGACGATCTGCTGATAGGCGCGTCCCTCCGCCTCGGCGGGTGCCATCGCGCTGAGCGAGAGGCAGAGGACGGCCGCGACGATCATTTCTCTCCCGGGGCGTGCAGGTCGAACGCCAGCGAACGGACGTACCCAGGACCCAGCGCGTCCGCCAACTTCTGGAGGAGCTGCTTCGATTGGGCGGTGAGCTCGTTGGACCAACGAGGGCTGTTCACTCGGACAGTCAACACCCCACCGACGAGGGCCAGCGGCCGCGCATTCAGGGCGATGGACGGACCGACCAGCTCATTCCAGACCGCGGCGATCCGATCGCCCGCGCCGCTCTCCTTCGCCAGCTTGGCGAGGACCTGTGGAAGGAGCTCTCGAAGAGGAGAAAGTTGTTTCGACACGCTGCGCCTCCATACCCCGCGTCTTGACAACCAGGGAACCCCTCCCTTCAATGCGCCGCCTTTTTCCGAAGGGAACGACGTGATGGCAATGGATTCGCGGATCAAGGCTTTGGCTCATGGGCGCCGGCGTGAACACCGCGATGCCTCTGGACGGCTTCACCGATCCACAGGGCGCGATGGACAAAGGTCTGATGACCTTGCGCATGGCGCCCACGCACCACGGATTGGAGGGAAGCGAGAACGCGATGGTCGCGCTGGCCACCTCGCTCAAGGCCACCACGGATTCCACGGTGGGCTTCGCAGCGTCGGGGCTCTATCAGCGGCTGGAGAAGTTGGCGTTCGATCCGTCCGGCAGCGCCCCGGTCAGCTTCACCGGCGCTTACTTGGGCCTGCCCGACGGCGCGCGGTTCAATTTCAAGACGACCGGCACCAACCCGCCGGGCTTCGCCAACCACCGCCAGCTCAAGTTCGTGCAGGCCACGAACATCAACGGCGCGAGCGTGGTGCGGGTGCTCTTCACGGATCACTCGGATCGCCGTTGGATGGTGTTGATGAGTCCCGCGGACGTGGCCAGCGGGTTCGTGCTTCCTCCGCCCCCCTCCGGGTTACCGGACCGCACCTACGCGCTCAACAACACCACCGGCGCGCGGTCCAGCTTCGCGGTGCAGACGATCAAGCTCAGCGCCACGATCAGACCAACACCACTCCAATTGAGCCGATTGTCGTGCAGGAGATCACCGCGACGGTGCAATAGCGCTCATCGTGGGACGAGACTCGTTCGCCCCGACGCTCACATGAAGATCGACTTCCGATCTTTGAGCCGCGCCTTGAGCATTCCGTCGATCGACTGGCGGGTGAGCTCGGTGAGGCGGTGGACTTCTGAGAGGTCCGCTTCTGAGCCCGCCCCGGAGGTCTCCGGGTAGAGCGGCGGCCCGAAGCGGATGCTCCAACGCGCGGGGAGAGGCATCGGCCCCAGCGGGGTCAGCGGCAGATACGGGAAGCCGAAGAACTTCCCAGGGAGGCGCCCCAGGAGCGGCATCGACTCCTCGGCGCCCACAATGGCCACCGGAATGATCGGCGTGTTGGTGCGCATGGCCAACTTGGCGAAGCCGCCGCGGCCGAAACGCTTGAGCTGATAACGCTCGCGGTACGGCTTGCCCATTCCCTGAATGCCTTCCGGAAAAACGATCACGGGACGGCGCTCATCGAGCAGACGGGCGGCGTTCTCGGGGGACGCGCGGATCGCTCCCAGGCGGTTGAGCAACGTGCCCAGGAACGGCGCATAGAAGACTTGATCTTCAACCAGCCAGCGCGGCTCTTCGAGCTCTGGACGTTCGCGCTTCACGGCTTCAGCGAGCACAGGCCCGTCGAAGGGCAGCGCGCCAGAGTGATTGGCGACGAGAAGACAGGGCCCCAGCGGGAGCTCATCCGAGCCTTCAATGTGGACGCGCCAGTACTTCTCGAAGAAGAAGTTGGTGATGGGCGCGAGGGCGGATTCCAGATTCTCGTCCTTGCCGAAGTCATCCAGCATCTCGGCTCGGCGCAGACCCGTCGCGGTGCGCATGACTTCGATGACGCCTCCAGCTGTTTCGGCGACAGTGCGCAAGCCAGGACGATCCAGGGCCTGGAAGAGAATGTCTTTGGCCAACGCCAGGGCGCCGGTGGATTTCGCCGTGGCCGCGGGATCAAACGGCGCGGGAGCCAGTCGGTGCTCGGGCGGCCGCGTCTCTTCAGAAATCAGCTCGCCCTCGGTGAAGTCGTGCTCCACAGTCGGCGCCTCGTCGTCGTCGTCTTCCTCCTCGTAGTCGAGCACGGGCTCGCCGTGGAGCGTGACGAGGGATGGCCGCGGCTCCAGGCCGAAGCCGGGCACAGACGGAGTGGTCTCGTCGTCAGCTTCCAGATCGGCAAGGGGAATGAAGGTCGTGTCCGTCTTCTCGTCTTCCTCTTCCACCCGCGGCGGCGGGTGCGAGATGCGTTCTCGCAGAGATTCCTCCGCACGCGTGTCAAGGACAGCGCCCCGCTTCGTCTTCTTGGCTTTCTTGGCGGTCTTTGCTGGGGCCGGCTTCTTCGCCGAAGTGGTCCTCTTCTCCGGCTTCGCCTTCTTCGCGACCGCCGCCTTGGCCGGCTTCTTCGTGCCCCGCGACTTCTTCATTCCGGTCTTAGGCAGGGCCACGCCAGCAGGGTCGGTGGTCTTGTCCAGTCCCTCGTCTTCGCGCGGGGCGGCACCACGGAGGAAGGGATCATTTCCAAGCTTGGGCATGGTCAGCTCCTCCTCGCGGTGGCCGCGGCTTCGCGGGTGTGGTAGCGCGGACGGAAGCCGAGCTCATTGCTGGCGCGTCGCCCGTCGGCCACCCAGCTGTAGTGCAGGTAGTTGAGCAGACTCAACGGCACGGAGGCGCCACCATACAAGTTCATCGCCGAGAGCAGCGCAGCGGCCACCGGACTGGGCAGCGGGATCGCGATCCCACCTGCGTGGCGGATCATCCCTGACAGCGACATCACGCCTTCACCGACAACGTTGAACACCCCTGACGCTTTCGAGTGCAGCGCGCGGATGAGAGCCTGCGCGGCGTCGTCTTCGTGAATCAACTGAAGCAGAGGATCGAACCCGAGCAGCGTGGGAACAACGGGCGATTTCAGCAATCGGGCAAGCGGGTTGTCGACAAACTCACCCATGATCGGCGCGAAGCGCAGCACGATCACGTTGGTGCGAGGGTGACCGGCGCGGAAGCTCTCCAGCTGCTCTTCCACGACGACCTTGTCGCTGATGAACCGGCTCCCCGGGCAGCCGAGCAGTGGCGCCTCTTCGCGCAAGAATGCGGGATGGCCGCCGCGCGCGCCGTAGAGGGCGGTGGTGGAAGGGACGATCAGCTTGCCCACGTTGGCCGCGCTGGCCGCGGTCATCACCGTCATCGATCCGGCCACCTCCAGCTCATGGGCGACAGACGGATCGCGCACCGGTTCGTAGACGAAAGCCAAATGGAAGAGGGTGTCGATCTTCTCCTCGACCAGAGCATCGCGAAGGTTCGCCTCCGCGTCGTGCCGAGTGAGATCCAGCGGGCGAAACTCCGTCTTCAATCCGTCGTGCTTGGGCTTGGCCAGATCCAACGCCAGGATCTTTTCCACCGAGCAGTCGGACTCGAGTCGCGGAAGCAGGAGCTTTGCCAGTCCACCCCTGGCGCCGGTCAGGGCCACACGCATGGGTCCCCCAATAGCGCGAACGACGCGCCTTGTCAGCCTGGGCCTTCGCTCGTAACCTCGCCGCTTTCTCGTTACGCATGCCGAAGATCGCCGTTCTCAGCGAAGAGCTGATCAACAAGATCGCCGCCGGCGAGGTGGTGGAGCGCCCTGCGTCGGTGGTCAAAGAGCTTTGCGAGAACTCCATCGACGCTCAGGCGCGAACGCTCAAGGTGACGCTGAGCAGCGGAGGGCTGGGGAGAATCACCGTCGCGGACGATGGCCATGGCATGTCCAGGGAGGACGCGCTGCTCAGCATGCGGCGCCACGCCACCAGCAAGCTGCGTGATGTCGACGGGCTCTTCCACATTCTGACCAAGGGCTTTCGCGGCGAGGCGATCCCGGCCATCGCGTCGGTCTCGCGGTTCACGTTGACGACCAGCGAGCGCGGAGCTCCCGTGGGTACGCGCATTCGATTCGAGGGCGCAGGGGAGCCGGTGATCGAAGATGCGCCTCCTGTCGAAGGGACGATCATCGAAGTCGAGGAGCTCTTCTTCAACACGCCCGCGCGCCGCAAGTTCATGAAGCGCGAGTCGACGGAGCTGGGGCACTGCGAGGACGCGCTGATCCGAATCGCGCTCGCGCACCCTGGCGTCGCCGTCCGGCTGGAGCACCAGGGCAACGTCCTGCTCACCAGCCCCGCGACGGAGCACGACGTCCGCGAACGCATCGCCGCGGCGATTGGCCCTGACGTTCACCCGCACCTCATTGAGGTGGACGAGCGTCGGTTGGATCTGACCGTGACGGGGTTCATCGCGTCGCCCGCGTTCACCTTGGGAAACGCGCGCGGAATCTTCACCTTCGTGAACGGGCGCTACATCCGCGATCGCGGGATCAACCACGCGCTGCAGCGGTCCTTTCAAGACTCGGTCCCGGGCGGCAGACAGCCGGTGGCGGTGCTTTTCATTCAGATGGATCCGCGAGCGGTCGACGTGAACGTTCATCCTCAGAAGTTGGAGGTGCGCTTCTCCGACTCGCGCGGAATTCACGACGCGATCGTCGCGGGCGTTTCGAGGGCGTTGAAAGGATCGGGCTGGTTCTCTAACGCGGCGCCGCCCTCCGGAGAA
>JBQTKE010000388.1:0-14239 GCA_052386435.1 Myxococcaceae bacterium | reverse complement strand
GTCCGCGCGGCTTTCGGGACTGCCCAAGTACCCCCCACGAACGGCGACGTGCAGCTTCGGGTTCGTGGTCCCCCCCAAGGGCTGAGCCGAAAACGAAAACCGGCGGAAGCGCCGTGGACGTTGCGTTAGTACCACCCAGCTTCAGGAAGTCGAAGCTGAAACGATGAGTAACAATCTGCGTCTTTGTCACACACGCCGTCTGGATATCCGGATGTGACGCATAGAGACACAGCTCGATCCGTTCCGAGTCGTCTCTCGTGTGTCTCCAGGTGCAGCCGCTACTTCCCGGCAGCCTCGAGCTCACGGGTCTGCGCGCGCGCCAACTGCGTCCTGCTCACCCACTTGCTGTAGACCGCAAAGATCACCAGCGCGGAGAGCACGCCGGTAAGGAAGTCAGTCATCGGCACCATCACCGCCGTGTAGAGCATGAGCGCGGTGTGGAACTTCCCGGCGTGGGCATAGACCTCTTTGATCTCCTGCTTCTTGATCATGTTGGTCGCGACCCACAGCAAGATGCCCGAGATGCACGCCAGTGGAACGCGTTCGAGCTGCGTCGCGAGGAAGTAGGCAATGAGCAGCTTGAGCGCGAACTTGAAATAACCCGCGAGCGGCGTCACCGCGCCGGCCTTGATCGCGGTGGCGGTCCGAGCCAGCGCGCCGGTGCAGGGGAAGCCGTTCACCAGCGGGGTGATGATCTGCACCAGGCCCTGACCGAAGAACTCCTTGTCCGGGTTGAACGGCGTCTTTTTGTTGTTCGCCAGCCGGTCCGCCATCGACGAGCAGAGAAGGCTCTCCACGCCGGAGATGAAGACGATCGCGGCGACGTAATAGATGCAGTCGAGGACGAGTGAGAACGTTGCGGGCGGAAGCGCGGGCGGCGTGAAGACGAAGAAGTTAGTGGGAATGGCGCCGAAGCGATCCTTGATCGAAACGATGTCGTGTCCGTTCAGCACGGTCACTGACAGGACGGTGCACAACGCCAACGCGATCAGCGGCGCGGGGATGAAGATGGAGACCCGCAGCAATCCCTTCGTCACCGCGAAAGTGATCGCGGCCAAGAGCAACGCGTACAAGTTCGCTTGGCCCAAGCTGCTGATCATGTAGCCGACGCGCTGCGGGAGCGAGCCGATGGAGGGCGTCAGACCCAGCGCATCTGTCGCATTGGAGAGCGCGATCGACACCGCGATGCCGACGGTGAATCCGACCACGATGGAGGAGGGAACCTTCTTCGCGATCTTTCCCCAGCCCAACGTGCCCGCGATCATCAGCACCACGCCGGCGAGGAGCGACACGAACACCAGCATGCCGTGCGCGGAGCGGAACGAGCCTCCGTTCGCTTCGCCGTACTTATGCATCAGGCTGGCGATGAGCGGGATGAACGCCGCGGTCGGTCCGTAGACCTGGTACTTCGAGCCGCCGAACGTGCGACCCACCGCGCAGGCGAGCGCGCCAGCGATGATGCCTTGTTCAGGGCGCAGTCCCATCGCCATCGCGAAACCCATCGCCATGGGAATGGCGGTCAGTGCCACCACCAAGCCGGCGCTGAAGTCGCGGTAGACCGTCCGCTTCCAGTTTTCGCGGGTGAGATCTTCGAAGCGGCTGTCGAAGAAGGTGAAGAACAGCCTGAGCCGTTCCGAGATCGTCGTGGGCTGGGCTGAGCTCATCGCTGCACCCCCGCCGAGACTGCTCCCAGAGCGGAAGTGTTCGCAGCCGGCTTGGCGGAGCGCGCGCGAAGCGACAGCGCTGTGGTTCGCGCGTTGTCGCTGAAACCGAACAGGAAAATTCCCAGGAGTACGGCGACTGCGAACAGGCCGGTCTTGAAGCTGGACATGCGCCTGTCCAGAGCAACGGCGGTGCCATGGCCCATCTCATTGAGATTTCTGAGAGCACCACGGCCCGTGCGTCGGCGAACTCCGACGTCGGGTTTTCGGGTCAGCCCGCGGTGTCGCGCTGAGGCGAGAGACCGTGGCGTCGCATGAGGTCGTAGAAGTCCGTACGGTTCCGACCCGCGAGCTTGGCGGCGGAAGTCACGTTCCCTGCTGCGCGGGCGAGGATCAGCTCCAGGTACGAACGTTCGAAGGTGTCACGCGCCTCGCGCAGAGTAGGTGGTACCGCCGAATCCGCTGTGCGGAAGTGGGTGAGCAGCTGTCCAATGCCGCGAGCCAACTCAGTGAGCTGCGCGTTCGTGGTGATGGGACCGGCCACACCAATGCCGGGCAGGTGATCCAGATCCACTTCGCCGGTGCGACAGAGGAGGACCGCGGCCTCCATGACGTTCTCCAACTCGCGGACGTTGCCGGGCCAGGAGTGCGCGCTCAGCGCCCCGAGTGCGCGGGCTCCCAGCTTCGGCGCGGTCACTCCGGTGCGCGCCGCCGCGCGGGTGAGGAACATCTCCGCGAGCAAGACCACGTCCTCGCGGCGCTCGCGCAGGGCGGGCATCGCCAGAGGTACCACGTGCAGGCGGTAGAAGAGATCCTCCCGGAAGCGCTTCTCGGTGACCTCTTGTCGCAGGTCCCGATTCGTCGCGGTGATGATCCGAACGTCCGCTTCCTGCTCCGTCGTGGAGCCCACCGCGGTGTAGCGGCGCTCTTGCAAGACGCGGAGCAGCTTCGCCTGCACTTCGAGGGGCGTTTCGCCGATCTCGTCTAGGAAGAGGGTGCCACCTCGCGCCGCGCCGAAGAGCCCTTCGCGATCCGCGACCGCACCGGTGAAGGCGCCGCGCTTGTGACCGAAGAGGGTGCTCTCGAGCAGCTCCGCCGAAAGCCCCGCGCAGTTGACGGCGACGAACGGGCCGCCTCGCCTCGCCGAGAGAGCGTGGATGGATCGAGCGACGATCTCCTTGCCGGTGCCGGATTCGCCCAGAATCAGCACCGTGGTGTCGGTGGGCGCGACCAGATGGATTCGTTCGCGCACCCTCTCGATCGCGGGGCTGACGCCGAGAAGACGCAGCTGCTCGTCCGGTCCGCCGACGATGCGACGCAGCCCGGAGACTTCGCGGCGCAAGCGGCGGCTCTCCACGGTGTGCTTGATCTTCTGGAGCAGGTCGTGGTCGTGGAAGGGCTTGCTGACGAAACCGTACGCACCACGCCGCATCGCCTCGACAGCGAGATCTATCGTCCCGTGCGCGGTGAGCATGATCACCGGCAGATCCGCGCTGCGCTTGGTGATGCTGTCCAACACGTCGAAGCCGTCTTCATTGCCCAACCGAAGATCTAAGAGCACCGCGTCCACGCGATCCACGGAGAGCGCCCCCAGCGCGCTCTTGGTATCGTGCTTCACGCTCACCCGATAGCCCGCGCCCTCCATGCGGATTGCCAGCAGCTCGCACAGCTCTGTGTCGTCGTCTACGACGAGGACATGGGCGGGCTCGACTTTGGCGCTCTCGTGCAGCGCGGAGGGGGGTTCGGTGCTCATGGTTCTGGAAGCTCCATTCGAAAGATCGTCGACGCATCCTCGCGCAGCACGGTGAGGTCGCCGCCGTGGGCGCGGGTAATGCCTCGAGACAGTGACAAGCCCAAGCCAATTCCCGCGGGTCTTCCTGCTTTGGCCACCCCCGCCGCGGCGAAGGGTTCGAAGATTCGCCCCACGACCTCCGGGCTGAGGCCCGGACCGTTGTCGATGACGTCCACGCGGACCCTGCCAGGCATGCTCAGGATGACCTTCACCAGTCCGCCTCGAGGCGAGACGGAGATGGCGTTGCGCACGAGGTTGGCCACGGTTCGCTCGATCAGCGCCGAGTCCAGCTTCAAAGGAGGAACGGCGTTCTTGATGAAGACCAACTCCACGCTTCTCTCTGTGGCGGCATCCTGTTCGCCCTTGATTGCCGCTTCGATGACGGGCTCCAGCGCGACGTTCTCCTCTCGCTGAATCGGCAGCCCCGAGCTCACGCGGGACATGTCGAGCAGGGCTTCGACGATCCGCACCTCATGCTCGCAGGCGCGCCGGGCGAGCATCAGCACGCGCGTCTGCTGTGGGGTGAGCGTGCCCACCGTGCCGTCGGAGAGGAGCGCGAGCGCTTCGCGCAGTCGCCCCAGCGGCGAGCGCAGCTCGTGGGAGACGTTGGCGAGGAACGCATGCTTGAGTCGATCCACCTCCAGCAGCTTCTCGCGGGTGCGCTCTAGATCCCGCCGGAGGTCCTCAATCTCCTGTGGCCCGTCGACAGGAGCGATCGGCGCGAAGTCTCCCTCGCCCAAGCGCGTGGCATCCGCGGCCAAACGCGCCACCGGGCGGGTTATGCTCTGCGCGGTGGTTCGCGCCACGACCGCCGCGGTGATCGCCGCCAGCACCGCGAAGATGACGCCGCTCACGGCGGTGTGACTGCCAATGCTCCGCGCGGTCTGTTCTTTGAGCTCGATGTCGGAGTGAAGCTCGTGCAGCCGCTCGATCCACGCGTCCGTCATCTCTTCGTCGAGCTTGGTTCGCTTCTCCTCCGTCTGCGTCAGCGCCAGAAACGCGCAGGTGGGCGCGCTCAACGCCTCCGCGGCGAAGGTCCCGTATTTCAGCGCCGTCTCGCGCAGCTTCGGCGCGGCGACTTGAGCGCGCTTCTGGGCGACTGAAGCGAAGCTCTCCGCGGCGGCAGTGATTCGCGTCTGGACGTCTGCTTCGGGAACACCAGTGCTGCAGGCCACCCGGCCATGGCGGAGCGCCACTTCGATGGCCCAGGCGGCTCGGTGAAGCTCTTCCTCCGCGTCAAGCGCGGTGAGCTTCTGATCCGAGATCAGCGTCATCACGTTGAGCATGCGAATCAGGCCCTGAAGCGTAACCACCAGCAGGGCGATGAGCAGGAGCACCAGCGCGCCGTGCGTGATGCCCAGTCGCGTGGCGAGGCGCAAACGTGGCAGCGACGACATGGGTGGAAAATACCCGCAAAGGTAGGAGCGAACGACTGTCTGTTCTCGCAGACGCGATCTGTCGGACATCGCAGACGAATTCTTTCGCCGGGATATCAGGAGGGCACAGATGCCGGACGGATAGGGGATGGCATTGCGCGTGAAACATCCGACCTCCCATGAAATCCCTGATCGAAGGCCTTGAGCACTACGAGAAGGTGAAGCGGGATGAGTACCGCGAGCGCTTCGCCGCGCTGGCAGACGGACAGAACCCTCTCGCGCTGTTTCTCACCTGCGCAGACAGCCGGGTCGTGCCGAACCTGGTCGTCTCCGCAGGCCCGGGCGATCTCTTCGTGGTTCGCAACGTGGCGAACCTCGTTCCCCCCGCGGACTACACCGGAGATGCCAGCGTCGGCTCGGCCGTCTGGTACGCCACCGACGTGCTGGGTGTAAAGGACATCATCGTCTGCGGCCACTCTGGTTGCGGGGGGATGAAGGCGCTGATGTCGAGCACGCCGCCGCCGTCCGCGTCGCTCCGCCGCTGGCTCGCGCCCGCTGCCGCGGCCCTGGACCTCTGGCGTCAAGAGGGGCCCTACGATCCCGCGTACGAGCAGGTGGACCAGCTCTCGCAGATCTGCACCCGCCACCAGCTGGACAACCTGCGCTCTCACTCCTTCGTGAAGGAGCGTGAGGACCGCGGCGAGCTGCGGCTGCACGCGTGGTGGTTCGACATCAAGGTCGGCCGGATGCTCGCGTTCTCACCTCCGCACCGGCGCTACCTGCCGGCGGTTCACACGTTGACCCAGAAAGACGTCGATACGCAGAACGTCGCGTAACTAGATCCGCAGGCCCGCCGCGACGCTGGCGTTGATGCGTGGCTGTGCTTGGTGCGGCAGTGACACGCCCGCGCCAAGATCGAAGAAGAAGAACCCGCTGGTGTAGCCGACACCCGCGTGCGCGCCGAACGCAGGGAGCGCGGGGCCGTCAGGGTCCGTGAGATCTCCACCCAGCGGCGCCTCAATGAAGCCGCCCACGCGCAGTCGGAAGCTGCCGGAGGGCGCAAGCTCTGCTCCCAAACGGCCGGCGAGCGCTTGCGGCGCGTTTCCGACCAACGGCAAGGTCGTGGTGGGCGTATTCGCCGCCAGCCCGCGCAGCGAACGCCACGAGATGAAATCAAGCTCCGCGGTGGTGAGCACCACGCGGCTGAACCGGTACGCCACGCCCGCGCTCGCCTGGTGCAGCACCGGCGTCGTTGCGTCCAAGACCTCCACCGTTCCGTTGCCGCTGAGCTCTCCGCGCGTCACGACCGGTCCGGTGATTCGGTAGGTCGCGCCAAAGATGAAGCGTTCATCGGCGGACCTCACCGCGAAGCCCGCGCGGGCCGTCGCTCCCCAACCTGATGCCGAAGCCTGCAGATCGCCCACGCGAAAGCCGAGAGCGCCGCGTGTGAGTCCCGCGGAGAGCGACAGGCCGACATGAGGGGCTGGCGCCCACATCGCGGAGAAGAGGAGGTCATAGGTTCGCCACGGAATGTCCGCGCCTTTGGTTCGCGGATCGAGGCTCCAGCCCGGACCGAGCGCGGCGCCCACCGTCCACGTTCTGCCGAGTGGAGCATTGAGGGCGAAGGCCACCGAAGGGACGACCCGGCGCTGGTCATATTGCGCGGTCACGTCGACTTCAGCGCCCAAACTCTCCTCGTAGGCGACGAGCGCGGGGTTGTAGTGGAGAGTCGCGGCTCCTTGGCTGGCGGCGGCGCCCGCTCCACCCATTCCGCCGGTGCGCGCCGAGGAGAAAACGTTCAGCGCCTCCGCCCACGCTGGCAGCGCGAGCGACAGCACAACCACACCCAACCAAGGCCCAACCGTACGCATGAGCCCGTATGACCACATGAAAGCTCCTCTGCGCGCCACAGTTTCCGTGTAAAACCGTCGTCGCTTGGACCTCCTCATCGCGAACGCGACCGTCGTCACGATGAACGCCACCCGCGAGGTCTTGGTGGGCGCGGATGTGCTCATTCGCAACGGGCGCATTGTTCAGGTCGGCAAGCTTGGCAAGGGAAAGCAGGGCGCGCGGCGGATGATCGACGCGACGGGTCAGGTGGTGTTGCCGGGCCTCATCCACGGTCATCTCCACGCGTGCCAGTCGCTCTTTCGAAACCGGGCGGATGGGTTGGAGCTGCTCGACTGGTTGCGCGAACGCATCTGGCCGTTCGAAGCCGCGCACGATCCGCGGACGTTGCGGACCTCCGCGGACCTCACGTTCGTGGAGTTGATCAAGTCCGGCGCGACCGCCGCGCTGGACATGGGCACCGTCCGCCACACCGATGCGATCTTCGAGTCCGCGCGCGACGCGGGATTTCGACTGACCGGTGGCAAGGCGATGATGGACGCGGGTCAGGGGTTGCCGGCGGGATTGCGCGAATCCACAGCGGACTCGGTCGCGGAGAGCGTGCGGTTGTGCAAGGCGTGGCATGGACAAGCGAACGGCCGTCTTCGCTACGCCTTCGCGCCGCGCTTCGTTCTCTCGTGCACGGAAGACCTTCTGCGCCAGGTGGCGAAGCTCGCTCTTGAGTTGGGGGCGCGTATTCACACACACGCCAGCGAGAACTCCACCGAGTGCGACACGGTTCGGCAACGCACCGGCGTCGACAACGTGGAGTACTTCCACAAGCTGGGGATCAGTGGGCCGCACGTGACGCTGGCCCACTGCGTGTGGCTCACCGCGCATGAGCACAAGCTGCTGCGCGAGTCCGGGACTTGCGTCTGTCACTGCCCCAGCGCGAATCTCAAATTGGCCTCGGGTATCGCCAAGATCCCTGAGCTGATGCAGGAAGGAATTCACGTCTGTTTGGGTGCGGACGGCGCGCCCTGCAACAACAACCTCGATCTCTTTCTAGAGATGCGGCTCGCAGCGCTGCTCCACAAGCCGCGCGCGGGCCCTCTGGCCATGCCTCCTTTGAAGGTTCTGGAGATGGCCACGCTCGAAGGGGCGCGCGCGCTCGGGTTGCAGGATGAGCTCGGTTCTCTGGAGCCGGGCAAGCGCGCGGATCTCATCGTGGTGGACCTGCGTCAGGCCCATTCCCAACCGGCGGGAGATGAGGTCATCTCTCAGCTCGTTCACTCAGGGAACGCTTCTGACGTGCGGCACGTCGTAATTGACGGTGCGGTGGTCATGAAAGACCGGGAATTGTTGACCCTGGACGAAGAGCGGGTTGTGGCAGAAGCGTGCCGGTGTGCGGCGCTGCTCGCCGATAAAGTCTTGTGAAGTTTGATGAAGCAGGGGAAGCAATCGCCGGGCGTGTTGTTCGTTCGGAACCTGTAGGCAGATTGGAGAAACGACGGCTATGTGGAATCGGTTCAGAAGGGCAATGCGGAGCTTCGTGGGCTTCTTCGTCAGCTCCATTGAGGATCCAGAGCTGATCCTCGAGCAGAACATCCGCGACCTGAACGATCAGGTTCCCAAGATGAACGAGTCGATCGCCATGGTCCGGGCGAACCTGACGCTGCTCGAGAAAGAGAACGTCAAATACAAGCAAGAGACCAACGACCTCACCGCCAAGATCAAAGCCGCCATTCAAGCGGGCCGCGACGACCTGGCTGCGCAGTACGCCACGCGTCTGCAGACGGAGAAGTCGGCGCTTACGCGCAACGAGCAGCAGTTGCTCACCGCGAAGGCCGCGTATGAGAAGGCGCTGACCGTCAAGAAGATGTTCATGCGCGAGAAGGACAAGAAGACGCAGGAGGCGATGAACGCCGTCCGCGACGCGCGCCGCGCCAAGTGGCAGTCCAAGGTCGCTGACGCGATGGAGTCCTTCGAGGTCGCGGGGATTGACGCCACCCACGATGAGATGCTGCGCAAGGTGGAAGAGCAGACCGCGGTGAACGAGGCGCGCATGCAGATGGCGCTGGAGTCGGTGGACCACCAAGCGGTGAAGATCGAAGAAGACGCCGAAGCCATTCAAGCCGCAGAGTTGGTCAAGCAGTTCAAGCTCGAGATGGGACTCTCCAGCCCCGCGCCGGTGTCAGATGTGGGTGGTGGCGCGGAGAAGACGCTCGGCAAGAAGGTGGACGTGAAGTAACGGTCCACCATGCACTTGCGGAGAAGCGGCTGGCTGTTCTTGTTGGCGCTCCTGCTGCTCGCGGTGGGCTACGTCGTTGCGTCGCGGTTGGGCTATCTCGACCGGCTTCAGGACCGCGTCATCGCCAAGGTGGTGCGCGGTTCGGTGAGGCTCTCCTCGGGAGATTTCCCCGCCGGGGTCTCCGCGCCAGTGGGTGACATCGCCGCGGTGCCGTTGCGCCCCACGGTGATTGGCTTCACGCCGCGAGGTTCATCCGCGTCGTTGTTGCTCGCGGCCGGGGGCGCCTCCCAGGCCAACGCCGATGTCCCAGGCCCCGTCTTCCCCGGCCTCTTCAAGAGCGCGTACGCGATACAAGTGCGCGCGGTGGTGTTCAGCCGCGAAGAGGATCTAAAGAAGGCGCTGGCCGCGGGCGCGGAGAACGGCGGCGTGGACTTCGCGGTGCTCTCCGTCGATCGCCTCGCAGCGTGGGGCTCGGTCCTGCGCGACGCCGCTCCGCGGACGTTGCTGTTGATGGGACGCAGCCGCGGACAGGAAGCGCTGGCGAGCGCCGCGGCGAAGACTCTCTTTGAGCTGCGTGGGAAAAAACTGGGCGTCTATCCGCAGGCGTCGACGCACTATTTCGCACTCTGGGCGCTCTCACGCGCGGGCCTTTCCACGGGTGATGTGAGCTTCGTGGAGCTCGCCTCGTCGCTTGAAGCAGGATCGGCGTTGCGTGAAGGCCGTGTGGACGCGGTGGTCGGTCTGCGAGGAGATGTCGAGCCCGCGGCGCATGATCGCGGCGGACGCGTGCTCTCTTCCACCGCGGATGCACCGCACCTGTTGGCGTCGGTTCTCGTGTCGCGGGGTGACTACGCGGCCCGTTATCCCGATGCAGTGAGGCGCATTCTGCGGGGCCTGCTCGAGGCTGGCGCGATCGTGGTGAAGGAACCCGCGGACGGCGCTCGCTTGCTCGGAGAGATCGCGCCGTACCTGGGGGATCCCGTCGACGCGATTCAATCCGCGCCGCCCGCAACGTTGCGCGACAACCTGGCCTTTTTCGGTCTGAGCGGCGAAGCGCCGGTCACCTACGACGAGCTGTTCCAGAGCGCCGCCGTGCTCTACGGAAAAGTCACCCAGTCGACGCCGGGCGCGCATGCCGAGGACACTCGGGACCTCACCGCGCTCAAGTATGTCGCGGAGGCGAGGAGTCCTTAGACCGTGGCGTCCAACCGTCAGCTCAACTTCAGACGCGCGTTTTTGCATCCGCTCAATCTGCTCGGGCTGGTGGTGGGCGGGGTTGCGAGCGCGGTGACCCAAGAGCCCGCGCTGCTCTTGGCGACGTTGGGCGCGGAGAGCGTGGTGTTGGGCGTTGCGACGCAAGTCCGTTTGACCCGCGCCTTGCGACGAGACGGCCCGCTGGAAGAAGACGCAGAGACGCTGCTCGATGAGCTGGCCCCGTCGCAGCGAGAGCACTACTTCGCGCTGAGAGATCTCAAAGAACGGATTCTGGGTAACTACCGCAAGCTGCCTGGGGGCAGGGTGTTGGCGGCGTCGTCTGAACAACGCGTGGACTCGTTGCTGGTCGCGTTCCTCCGTCTTCTCTCCACGTTGAATAGCTACCGGACGTTCCTCAACGCCACAGATCGCAAGGCGCTGGAGCGCGAGCTGGGCGGTCTGAAGATGGACGCAGACGGCGAGACCAATCCGAAACTGCGCGAGGTGAAGTGGAAGCGCGTGGAGATTTTGACCAAGCGGGTCCAGCGTTTCGAGCAGGCGGACGAGAGCCGTGAAGTGGTGAGTCACCAGCTGGCCGGGATTGAAGATCTTTTGCGATTAACCCACGAGCAGTCGATCGCCATTCGCGATCCAGAGTCCGTCTCTCGTCAGTTGGAGCTGCTCTCCGCCGAGGTTCAGTCCACCGAAGAGACTGTGCGTGAGCTGGAGAGCTTCATGGAGCTGACCGCGGAGGCCGGCGTTTCGCCGCCCGTGCCCACCCGTGTGCGTTAGCAAGCGACCTCGCCGCGATTGCATTCTCAACGGGCGGGAAACCGCAACTTGATCCGGTCCATTCCGAGAATGGCTCACACACCAGAAATGGGAACGAACGCAATGAGAATGAGGAACATCCCGATGTACCGATCGTCCGGAGCAGCGGCCTACAACGTGGGCAAACGGTTTGAAGCGCCGTCAGCTCCGTAGTCGTCCAGCTCCAATGGATTCTCGGGGTGAGAGAGGTTGATCGGCACCTCCACCATTGGGAGCACCTCGGTGCCGTGTGGTCTCGTGTTGGTGTGGCCGACCACCCGCCACTTCCTCGACAGAGACTCCGCGGCCCTTCGGCCTGACAAGATCCCCGAAGCTCCGAACTCAGGTAGTGAAGGAGTGCCGCAGCTGCCCGAGGAGAGGCCCATCGGCCCGCTCGCTCACCTCGGATGTTTACGGGTTCTGTGCCAGCCGAAACTCCAACGAATTGGCCACCGAACTCACGGTTGTCACAGTGCGAGTGCGTGGTATCATCCATCTAAATAGGTGATAACATGATAAGAACCCAGATCTCGTTCGACCCGGACCTTTACGCGGAAGCCAAGCGGGTGGCGAAACGGCGTGGTGTTTCATTGGCCGAACTTTGTCGGTTGGGTCTCCGGAATGTTCTCGGCCGCGAAGTGAGTGAAGCACCGTGGATGAAGTACGTGGGTATGTTCACCAGCGAGGACGACCGCACCAGTGAGGCGATCGATGAGGTCGTCTATGGGCGTGAAAGACCTTGAGCATCTTCATTGACTCAGGTGCCTTTGTCGCCGCGCTCTTCCGCAGTGACAGGCACCACGAGCGCTTTCGAGCGGTCTTCCTCCGCCCCCCGAGGAAGAGCTTCACTTCGATGCTGGTGTTGAGCGAGACGTATTCGTGGTTCCTTCACAAGCTCGACGAAGAGTCCGCGAGAGAGTTTCTTGCCTTTGTAGAGGTGATCAAGGGTTTGGTCGTCCTTGATGTGCCATCCGTGATCCGACGAGATGCCCAGCGAGTGCTCGACCGCTTCCGAGGCAGCAAATTGACATACGTTGACGCAGTCAGCTTGGTGCTCATCGAAAAGCACAAGATCAAGCAGGTGTGGGGTACCGATCAGGATCTGACGTTCACGGGTGCGAGTCTGGTCCCGTAAGGCCGTTCCGCTTCCAGCGTGCCCTGAGTTTGTAGAGGAAGCCGGTGTTTCGGCGCCCGTGCCCAAGCGTGTGCGCTAGGCTCTGCGCCTTCATGCGTCTTCCTTCTTTTGCCGTGCTCGCGTTGCTGCTGTCGGTTGTCGGTTGTCCCCGCTGCAACAAGGGCGGGTCTTCGGGCGTCGTGGGCAAGCTGGAGCACCTGCTGCCGCAGAACGCTGAGCTCATCGCGATCGTCCCCGAGCTGAACACGCTGGGCGAGAGGCTCACCAGGCTGCAGAACCTCAAGCTGGTCTCGTTCGCGGCGCAGCTGCAGGGAATGCCCAGCGGCGCCGACTACGCGTCCGCGCTGTTCTCTCAAGTCGGTGTGGATCTGCGCTCGAAGGAATCGATCGAGAAGGCTGGCATCGACGGCACCAAGGGCTTGGGCATTGCGGTGCTGCCCGGCAACACCGGCTACTCGGTGGTGCCGGTGAAGGATGAGGGCAAGCTCAAAGCGTTCCTCGCCACGCTCGCGCGAAACCGGTTGGGCGCGACAGTGGAGAGTAAGCAGGGACCGCTCACTGTTTTCTCTCGAGCGCAAGGGACGCCCCCGGCGCTGGGCTACCGCTTGGAAGACGGCTACGCGCTTATTGCACCCGCCGACGCGCTCAATGCGCTGACGCCCAATTCGTCGCTCGCCCAAGACCCTGCCTTTACCGAAGGTGTGGCGAAGCTTCCGAAATCGCGCGAGCTGACGCTCTACGTGCCTGCCACCTCGAAGCAGCTGCCGTCGCAGTCGGTGAAGGCGGTCTTCGTGGCCGTGCAGATTTCCGACGCGGCGCTGACGTTCGCTTCGCATCTTCCACTGAGCCGTACCGAGGCCACGGCGTTGTTCGAGCCGAAGCGCGACGCCGCGAAGCTCATCGGCCTGCTCCCAAGGGATGCCTTCGCGGTGGTTCGCTACCAGGGCGATCCTTTGTTGCTGCAGTACGTGTGGCCGTCGCTGGCGGGTGCGCGGCTCACGGAGGCGTTCAAAGAGGCCGGCTTCGACGTGGGCAACGAAGTGCTGCAGAACCTCAAGCCTGGGGTGATGGCCGCGGTGTCGCTCTCGCCGCAGGTGAACCTCGCGGGCGGTGTGCCGGAGCTCGATGTCCGGCGAACCAACCCCTTCCGCTTCATCAACCTCGTTGGCGTGGCCGAGGTCAAAGACAAGACGAAGGCGTCACTGACGTTGGACAAGCTGCCGCTGATCGCGCCCAAGTTCGGCGCCAAGCTGACTCCAGTCGCGCGCGCGGGGAAGAAGGTCTACGAGGCGTCGTACGCGCAAGGAGAAGGGACGCACGTCGCGCTGATAGATGACCACGTCCTGCTTGCGGCGCCCATGGCCCGGATGGAGCAGATGCTCGCCTCGGAAGGAAAGGGGAGCGTCGCGCCGGAGCTCGCGGACGCGTTGGATGGGCCGGCGCTGGGCGTGATCGTCGATTTGCAGAAGCTCGCCGCATCGGTGCGCGCGCTGCCGGACTCTGCTTGGGGCTTGGGCGGCTTCGCGATGAAGGCGAGCACGCTGCGCTGGCTGGATGGCCTTTCGGAGCTGCGCGGGATCTGGCTGACCGCGAAGTCGGCGGATGGTGCGGTGAGCTCGGAGCTTTCGTTGAGGTTCGCGAAGCCGTGATCTCCGCGACGGGTCTCACCAAGCGCTACGGCGACAGCGGCGGTCCCAAAGTGTTGGACGGCTTGAGTCTCTCGGTCGGCAAGGGCGAGTTTGTGGCGGTGGTGGGGCCGTCTGGCAGCGGCAAGTCCAGTCTGCTTCACGTGCTGGGCGGGTTGGACACGAAGTTCGAAGGTGACGTTGAAGTCGCGGGCGCGAAGCTGAAATCGCTCTCCGAGAAGTCGCTGGCGCGGTTCCGCAATCAAGAGGTCGGCTTCGTTTTTCAGTCGTTCCATCTCGTGCCCAACTTGGCCGCGGTGGAGAACGTGCTGCTCCCCGCGTATTTCTCCGACGAGGGTGAGGCGCGGGATCAGGCACTGGCGGCGTTGGATCGCGTGGGGCTAAAGGCGAAGGCGGATCGCACGCCGTCTCAGCTCTCTGGTGGAGAACGGCAGCGGGTGGCGATCGCTCGAGCGCTCTTCAACCGTCCGAAGATTTTGTTTTGCGACGAGCCCACCGGAAATCTCGACGCGATCATCGGCAACGAGATCATCGCGCTGTTCCGCAC
>JBQTKE010000387.1:0-16183 GCA_052386435.1 Myxococcaceae bacterium | reverse complement strand
GGGGGGGGCGTCTACACCACCCTCCGCCCGGGGGCGCCCGGCGCCGCGGGTTTTCTTGCGTCCCCGGCCCCCCCCCCCGCGCGGCACCTCGCGTCTGTTCTGCGTGCTCGCGTCGTTCGTGCTCTTCAGCGCGCAGGCAGCTCTGGCCGCGGCGACACCTGAGTCGGCGCTGGAACGGTTAAGCAACAAGGTTGCCCAGGAAGTTCGGCGCTCCCGCCCCCCGTCGCCGATTGCGATCCAAGCGCGCGGCGCCTCGCCCGAGCTGAGCCGCGCCTTCGTCACCCTTCTCTCCGCGGCGCTCACTCGGGGTCAGCACTCGGTCCTCCCGCTCGATGCTCCTTCGTTTGAAGCGGCGGAGAACGCCGCCCGTGAGGAAGGCGCGCGGTCGCTGCTCCGTCTGACGCTTTCCGTGGACCAAGGCCAACTGCGCGCGCGCGGCGATCTCTTGGGAACGCACGTGAACTTCTGGTCGGGAAAATCAGCGACTCGGCCCGCGGTGCCCGCAGCCGCAATCGCGCTCAGCACAGAAGTGGACGCACTGGTGACAGCGCTGGGCAGCGTCCCGGTCGCGCCCACCGAGGGGAGCCTCAAGCTTCAGACGTTCGCCCGACTTCCGACGCGCACCGCGGCGCTCGCGGCGGGAGATTTGGATGAGGACGGCAAGGACGAGATCGCGGTGCTCACCGACGACGAGTTGATCGTCTTCTCCAGCCAAGGCACCGTCCTCGCGCGGAGATCTCATGCGGCCCTTCCCCGCGCCGCCGCCGTGAGCCGCGAGCCGTTCGGCGCGATCGTCCTCTCTCCTTCGAAGATTGCGTATCTCTCCGGTCAGCGCGCGAAAGGAGAGGCCCTCAAGTTGGAGCGAGGCTCGTTCGCGGCGGCCACCCCCATCGGAGAGCTGCCGCCGTATGGACAGCTGGTACCGGGCCAGAACACCTTCAACGCGGCACCGCGCGTAGTCGTCCCCTTCAGCACATTGTCGTTCTCTCCTTCAGGCCAAGAGCTGGTCGTGTTTCCAGACGGAGGCGCGCGGTGGTCTCGGCCAGGCGCGGGCGTCACGCTGACGGGACTCGGAACCGCGAGCGCGCTGTTTGAGCGCGATGGGCGCGTCGAGCTCGCCACCACCTCGAGCGCGTTCGCACCTGAACCGGACACGTTGAAGATCCTCAGCGCCGTCGACGCACCGCCGCGTTGGGAACGACCGCTGCCCGAAGGGCGCGCGCTCCAGCTGGTCGCCGCGGATCTCGACGGCGATCACCGACAAGAGCTCGTGGTCGGCATCTGGCTCCCCGACGGCTCCACCGAGCTGCAGGTGGCGCGATGAAGCAGATCGCCCTGCTCGTTCTTTTGAGCACCCACGCGTTCGCCGCTACCCGCGCGCGCTACGGCGGGACGCTCAAGGTCGCGGTGATCGCTCCCGTGCTTGAGAGTGATCCACTCCTCGCGGACACTCCGGCCGAGGCGGCCCTCATCCAAGCCACCTCCACGCCCCTCTGCTTGGGCATGACCTGGACCAGCCCCACGTCGCTGCAGGTCACCTCGCCTCGCGCGGCGGAGCTGCAGAAAAACTTCGTCCGAGCGCAGGCCAGCCCGTACCGAGGCTTGGTCGCGGTGATCAAGAACCGAGCGCTCAAGGGCGACACGCTGGAACTCTCGCTCAGTCATCCCTTCCCCGAGCTGGCGCAGTCCCTCTGCTCACCGGTCCTCTCCGTACAACCCGGTCCGTTCGCACTCACGGGCGAAGCCCAGCTCTCTGCTCCCACGGGCCGCGCTTTCGCGGATCGCCTCGTCACCAGCGCCACCGATGAACGCGGCGCGGGACGAAAGCTGGCGCTGCGGCAAGCGCAGCTGGTGCTCGGCGCGAATCCACTCTCCGGCGCCAGAGCTGAAGCCCCGGGTGCTGCGCTCTACAGCACCTTCCTGTTCTTCCAACCGCAACGCACCGGACCCGATCTGCGCCAAGCGGTGGAGTCCACCGTGGATCGAATGGAGCTCGCGCGCGCCTTCATCCGTGCGCCTGCCTTCCCGCAGCCACGCCTCCTCCCGCCCGCGCTGATGCCGCAGGAGACGCTGCTGCGACCGAGCGCGCCACCTCCGCCCGCCGTGCCGCGTCCGCTTACCTTGCTCTATGACGCGCAGATTCCAGATCACCGTGCCGTGGCGGAACGGCTTCAAGTCCAGCTGCATGACCGCGGCTACCGCATCGTGCTCAAAGCGCTTCCCCGCGCGCAGCTTCGTTCTCGCTGGGCGCAGAAAGACTACGAGCTGCTCCTTCAGGGCCTGCTGCTGCCCCCTCAACCAGCGACCGCCTTCATGGTGGTGCTGGACGCCGCCGGTCGATCGGATCTTTTCCCGCAGGAGCTCGCCGCTCTGGGCGCTCTGGAGGATCCCTCGGCCCGCGAAGCTCGCGTCCGAGAGCGCGCGCTGGCCTTGGCGCCTGGGCTCACGCTGATTCCGCTCTACGCGCAAGGCCTCTCCGTGCAGTCGGCGCCCGGTCTGGTTCAAGGCCTCACCCGTGACGCGCAAGGTCTGCCCTCGCTCGCCGATCTCTTCCTCACCCCCGAGCCGTGACGGCATGCGCCTTCGAACCCGACTCGCCCTCTTCTTCGCGCCGCTGGCGATTGTCCCCTTGGCGTTGGTGGTGCCCTCAACGGTGCGCGATCTCCGCCACACGTTGCTGGAAGAGCTCACCGCGCGCATTCAGCGCACCGCGGTCTCCGCGCAAGCGACCGTGCAGCAGACCCGCACCGAGACGGAGCGCGCGATCACCGAGCTGGCCTCGAGCGACGCGCTGGCGGAGGTCGCGCAAGACGTCCATCAACAGCGCAACCCCGTGGGCGTGAAGAGCGCGGCCGAGCAGCTGATGAAAGCGCGCGGTCTGAACGTGCTCTCGCTGCTCGACGACGCCGGCACAGTGATCTCCTCCGGCCACGTCCCGGCGCGGCTGGGAGATCAAGATCCCACGCTCTCGAAATTGATCCGCGAACGCCCTGCGCACGCCGTGCCGCTCTGGGTTGAGGTCGCCAGCGAAGAAGGCGTCACCCAGAAGCCCGCGTTGGTCTTCGCCGAACCCATGGAGTACGGCGAGCTGCGCATCTGGGTGGTGGGCGGAGTGCTGCTCGACGAGGCCTTCGCGAACCGGCTCGGTGCGCTCACTTCCGCCAAAGTGCAGCTGGAAGGAGCCAATGGACTCGTTGCTCAAGCGGGTGACGCGCAACCCCCTACAGTTGAGCGGGTCCTCCAGCTCTCTCCCGACCTACGCTTGCGCCTGGAGTTCTCCCGCGCGGCATCCATCAAAGCGGAGCGCGGCCTGGTCATCTCCTTTGCCACGGTGGTGGGCATTGGATTGGTACTCGCCATCCTGAGCGTGTTGGTGTTGACGCCGCGGCTCACCCGCCCCATCGAATCGCTGACCGCCGGCGTTCGCCGGATTGGTCAGGGCGAAATGAACTTCAAGGTGGAAGAGCACGGCAGCGGTGAAGTGGGTGAGCTCGTTACCGCCTTCAACCGCATGACAGGAGAGCTCAAACGGACCACGGAGCAGTTGGTCGCCTCCGAACGCATCGCCGCGTGGCAAGAGGTCGCGCGTCGCTTGGCGCATGAGATCAAAAACCCGCTCACGCCCATCCGTATGTCGTTGGAGACGTTGATCGCCGCGCAGAAGGCACAGAGCCCGAAGTTCAACGCGCTTTTTCAGGAGAGCGCGGGCGCGGTCATTGAAGAAGTCGATCGCCTGCGGCGCATCGTCGATGAGTTTTCTCAGTTCGCCCGCATGCCGAAGCCTAGGCTTGAAACAGCCGAGCTCTCCGAGCTGACCTCACAGGCTTTATCGCTCTACGGCTCGCTGCCCGAAGGCGTGCGGCTTCACACAGAGCTCGCGCCATCGCTCGGCGTCAAGGTCGACCCGGACCAACTCACGCAGATCCTGGTGAACCTGGTGAAGAACGCGATCGAGGTGCTGCCCAAAGGCGGAGACATCTGGGTGCGCACGCGCCGCGTCCAGCACCACGCCGTGATCGAAGTCGAAGACTCCGGACCAGGCATTCGACCAGAGCACCGCGCGAGGATCTTCGAGCCCTACTTCACGACCAAGGAAGGCGGCACCGGACTCGGACTGGCCATTGCCGCCCGAATTTGTCAGGAGCACGGCGGTGGGCTCGACGTCGACGCCGGAACAGAAGGCACGGGCGCACTGTTCCGCGTGCGGCTTCCCGTCGCCCGCGGCTTACGCTCAAGCTGAACGGGTCTTAAACTGATCGGCGTTGTGGCTAGTCCTTCACCGGCGTCGCCTTCAACGCGGCCTTGCCTTCCTTCACGTAGACCTGAAAGCGGACTGTGCGGCAGTTGTATTTCTGGATCAACTGTTCGCGGTTCTTCCGCAGCTTCACCGCGAACTTGTCGAAGGTGAGACCGTCCGCTGCCTCGCCGCAGCGTTCGCGTGTGCTCACGAAGTCGCGGAAGACGTCCTGAAAGTGCGCATCATCGTTGTTGCCGGCGGCCTGCGCGGGTGGAAGCGGCGTGAGGGCGGCGGAGCGCGGTGGCGGCGGAACCGGCGCGGCAGGTTGCTCGAGTGGAGCAACTTGAGAGCGCGCCACCGCGAGCAGTTCATCCGGAACAGAGGCCACGCGGGTCGCGTCGGGGTTGAACTCGGCCGAATCCCCTGACGCAGGCGGGAAAGGATCTGCGTACGGATCCGCGGAGAGGTCCCCTCCCGCGGTGACCGCATAGGCACGCGTCGGCACCTGGTCCGAATCGTATTGCGCGTAAGGATCCGCTTCGCTCGCGCCGAGGGGCGGTGGCAGCGCGCTGTCGGGCACCGGCGGCATCAGCTCGAACGGCTGCGACGCTGGGGCAAGAGCCTTGGGCGGCGGCGCACCGGGCGTGGGCGGCGATGCGGAACCGGACGAGCCGAACTGGAAGTCGTCCAGGTTGGGCTCTGGCGGAGGAGGCGCGTCGATGGTGCCGAGCGCGCTGCTGCCGGTCACCTCCACAGCGATCGGCGCACGCACCGCTGCGGGACTCACCGGCTCCGGCGTGGGCGTGGCGGAAGCGCGACGAGGCGCCTCTTCTCCACTCATGAGGAAGGACCACGCCACGGTCAGCAGAAGCAGAACCACCAGTCCCAGCAGGGCGACCTTCTGTCCCTGGCCCAAACCTGCCATCACTGGCTTGATCGAGACGACGGTGAGCACCTCGTAAGGCGTGCCCGGCAGCGCTTGGCGCGACGCAATCATCAGCGGCGACTTTCCGCCCAGCGGATCGCCCTTCGTGAGAATGGGTAACGAGACCAGACCGAGCGACGACGCGCCCCCGCGCTCGACGACGCTAACTCCACCCAAGGCCATCTCAGTCAGCGGCCACTTCCTCCCTTTGTCCGGACCACCTTCGGCAATTACCTTACCGCCTTCAAGGACGACCAGCGCCGAAAGACCCAGCCGCTTCGCCAGCTGATCCGGTAGACCGTTGGGCATCAACGGCAGACCGACCACCGCCACGCCGATGGACTTCGATTCACCCGCCGACGG
Source organism: Myxococcaceae bacterium (assembly GCA_052386435.1). GTDB lineage: Bacteria > Myxococcota > Myxococcia > Myxococcales > Myxococcaceae > JBQTKE01. Next base: position 10,658 of record JBQTKE010000387.1, on the reverse strand, counting down.
GTAGAGCGGCACGCCCACGAATTGGTACTGCGCGCTCCCCACTTCAGAAACCGCGCCGTCCGGTCCGGCTTTGAGCAACGCCGGATAGTCCATCCCTTCCAGCGCCTTCTCACTTGGGCCGCGCGCGCTGAAGGACGTGCCTTCGGTCACGTATGCGACGACCAGCTCTTGTCGGATGTTTTCTGACGCAGCCGCGGAGACCGCGGTCTTGATCGCTTCGAAAATCTTCTCGCCTTCACCGGGACGTCTCGCCGCGGCGAGCACCGGCGGCGCGCTCTGCACAGCCATCGCCAGCGTGGCGACAGCGGTGCGTTGCTCAAACCGGGCGACGGCCGCCGCCGCGGCTTGAACTTGACGACCACCCTGATCGATGAGCGCGTTGCCCAGGGTGCTCGACATCACCGCGAGCACGCCCAGCCAAAGACCCATCACCAATACGGCGAAGAGCAGAAACTTGAGGCGCACGTGCCGTCCTTCCCCTAGGCCGAACAGGCACTTATAGGGTCTGGGGAAAACGCCCGCAAGCTTCCACCTTGCGCCTATCTCCTCACATCTCTACTTCGGCCAGCTCCGCTTCGACTTCTCGGCGCAGGGCTTCACCTGTCCGTTCGGGATGTGCGACGGGCCGACGCTTCCGTTCAATCTCACGCTTGGTGAGTCGTTCGAGACGGTCGCGGACCAGGTCGATCGACTTGTGCATGCTGTCGCTCGATTCGTTCACGTGAATCGCCGCGCTGCCAGGCATTCGCACCGTGACGCGGCACTCCCGGTCCTCGCCGCCTTTGGGACCGTTGTTGTCGCAGAGGTGGATTTCAATCTCCGCGGCTTCGTCTTGGTAGAAATGTTCAATTGGGTCGACGAGGTGTTCCTGGACGTACTGCTTGAGGCCATTGCTCATCTTCACGTGGACGCCCTTCACGAGCACCTTCATAGGTCTCCTCCTTACGGCAAGGTGGGCAGGAAGCCCTATCGCTGTTAGTCCTGTGCCGTTGATTCCAAAAATAACCACGGCCCCGCTGAATGCCCGCCTCCTTGGCAACCGGGTTCACTGAGAACGGACTTGCCCACACCCACGTTGTTGTTTACGCGGTGATGGGGCTGCAGCGAACGCAAGTGATTCTGGTTGAGGACGATCCGGACACGAGGGATCTGCTCGCGGAGTTGCTGCAGGAGCAGTTCGACGTGCGCACCGCGGAGAGCGCCGAGACGGCGATGTCCGAAATGAACGATCGGCCCGCGGACGTCATCATCACAGACCAGACGCTGCCAGGCACGCCTGGAACGCAGCTCGCCACCGACGTGAAAGCCCGCTATCCCGGGACAACGGTGATCCTCGTCTCAGGGCACAGCCAGATTCCGAACGCGCAGTCGTGCGATTTGATCTTGCCCAAGCCCATCGACTTCGAGCGTCTGTCCGAAGCAGTGGCCGCGCACTGATCAGCGCTGCTTCACCGCGAACAGGCTCACGCCGTCGACCTTCCACTTGCCGTACTTCGAGTTGCGGGCCAAGAAACTGGCGAGATCTTCATCGACCGTGCGCGCGAAGGTCCGCGCCGCATGCCTCAGAAAAGTGCGCTTGCCTTTCTGAACCACGAAACCCACATGGGTAATTCGCGTCGCCTTCAGCGGCAAGTCCGACCGGATCACGACGAGTAAGGTGCCAGAAGGAACGCGCGCCGCGTGGTGCGGCACCTTCTCCAAAGGAATCATCCGCAGCGGAAACGTCCCCTTCGGTTGATGATCCGGCGGGAGCGCCAACGCCTGCGAGCTCACCGAGCTCCAGCTGCGTTCGGTGAGCGTCTTCTGGGTGAGGACCGTGTCCGCGCCGCCGTATTGGTCGGTCACGTCTTCAATGAATCCCTTCTTCACGTTGGAGGGGATCCAAGACGCTTCCATCAGATGGTTGCGCTCTACATAAGAGACCGCGCCTCTGTACCGGATGCGTGTCAGCAGCCCTTCGAACTCGTCCGGCCTTTTCGAGAGCGCCAGCGCCAGCGCCTCTTCCACGAACGTCAGGCAATCCACCGCGTCAAAGCGCGAGAGCGGATCCGGATCCGGCAGCGTGCCCGGCCCTTCACCTAAAGGAGAGATGACGTACGGCGTCCCCAGAAAGCCTTCGCTCGCCGCGATCAGACGTTCGGTGAGCGGGAGCCCCGCGCGCGCCACAATCTCCTTGCCGCGTTCGGCCGCGCTCACCTTGGCCCAATGGGACGCGGGCGCTTGAGGTGGGGCTGGCGCGTTGGCTGTACTGGGCGGAGGCGCCTCCTCTGAGCCAGGCGTGGTCGCCCCTGCAGAGGAGCCAAATCCAATCGCCACTATGAAGAGCGCGCGGAGCACGGAGACCCTGAATTCTAGGGCAGTCCGTTCGCGGCGCTATCTCCGCGAAACCAATGGCCAAATCTTGACGGTCCGCAGAGCCGCTGCTACGACGAAGCCGCCTTTTGCCTCTGGAGAGCCACGCGCATGCGTCGTCTTCTGGCTGTCGCCGTGGTGGTGAGCGCCTGCGGGCCGGTCCAATCCACCGCCTATCTGATGGACGCGGACGTACAGATTCAAGCCGCGAAGACGGCGGGCGCGGAGAAGTACGCGGCGTTTGAATGGACCAGCGCAAACCTCTATGTGAAGAAGGCGCGCGAAGAGGTCGGCTACTCGGACTACGAGGCCGGCGTGGCGTTCGCGCAGAAAGCGTCGAAGTACGCCAATGAGGCGCGCGAAAGAGCCATGGGCGCCGTCAAGTCGGATTCCCCCTCGCCCTGAGTGTCCGCGGTGACCATGTTCCGTCCCATGCGCCTTTTCTGTCTGCTTCCCCTCCTCGCCACCGCGTGTGTGAGCGGCGCCAAGATCCGCGCGGAAGCGGACGTCCTCCGCGCCGATCTCGAGCGCGCTCGACGCAGCGGGGCCATGCGGTGCGCGCCCGTGCAACTGGCCACCGCGGAAGCGTCCATCGACTTCGCGATGGGCGAGCTGTCACAAGGCAACAGCGTTCGCGCGAATGATCACGTTCGAGACGCGGACGTCGCGGTGAAGAAGGCGCTCTCGCTCTCGCGCGACTGCGGGCCCAAGCAGGTGCTGGTCAAAGACGGACCGGACAACAAGAAGCTGGTCTTCAAGATTGAAGAGACGGACAGCGACGGCGATGGCGTTTCGGACAAAGAAGACAAGTGTCCGGATGCGCCGGAAGATCGCGACGCGTTTCAAGACGACGACGGCTGCCCCGAGCCGGACAACGACAACGACGGCGTGCTCGACGGCAACGACAAGTGCCCGGTCATCCCTGGCCCGCTCTCCAATCAGGGCTGCCCCGAGTCCGATTCCGACAGCGATGGGCTGGTCGACGACAAGGACAAGTGCCCGAAGGAAGCGGGACCGATTGAGAACTTCGGCTGCCCCGTGCTGGACAAGGACAAAGACGGGCTGAACGACGACAAGGACAAGTGCCCGGATGAGCCCGAGGACAAGGACGGGTTCCAGGACGAAGACGGCTGCCCGGATCCCGACAACGACGGCGACGGCGTTCCTGACACGAAGGACAAGTGCCCGAACGAGTACGGGAGCCCAGACGAACAGGGCTGCCCGAAGCAGTACAAGATGGTCGTCGTGAAGAAGGACCGGATTGAGATCAAACAGCAGATCAAGTTCAGCACCGGCTCCGCGAAGATCATCGGCAAGGACAGCATCGCGATCCTCGACGACATCGCGCGGGCGCTGACCGACAACCCGCAGATCAAGAAGATCCGGATCGAGGGCCACACCGATTCCGTGGGCAACGACGCGACGAACTTGAAGCTGTCGCAGAACCGAGCGAACTCGGTGATGTCGCAGCTGATCAAGCGGCGCGTGGATCCGGCGCGCATGGAGGCTGTCGGCTTCGGCGAGACGATGGCCATCGGCTCGAACTCGACCTCCGCCGGACGCGCTGAGAACCGCCGCACGGAATTCAACATCGTCGATCAGTGATCGACTGACTCCTCCGCGGCGACGGCGTCTTCAGGCGCCTTCCTCGTTGGATCGCGAGGTGCACCCTCATCGCGTCTGCGGCGCTTGAAGCGCGAGCGAAACCATGTTGTGTGCAGCGCAGTTGTCTGCAGCGCATACGCCTTGAAGCGCGGGGATACCCTCTTGCCTGTGGCCTGAGTCGGCTAGCGCACTTTTCTCTAGGGGCGGCGGCCCGTCTCGTCGAATGGACTTGGCTCCCGTGCGGTGGACTCGGACAGCGCGGCAACCTCACGGCTGGCATCGACCGGATCGCACAGGCCTGGTTCGTGGACAGCATTGACCCTCAGGAGCTCGCAGTTCGAGCACAGAGTCGATTGAACCTGGTCGGGATACCTGGGCGACTTATCACCCAGCTCCTCGAGTAGACCGCTATGCCGCGATGCCCGGCTTCGCCACGGAAGTTGGAGTCTTCGCGGGCTCGTCCAGGTTCGGCCCCAGCCAACGCGCGGCTTCCTCGACCGTGAAGCCCTTGCGTGCGGCGTAGTCCGCGACCTGGTCCGCGCCGATCTTCCCCACGGCGAAGTACCGCGCGTCCGGGTGGTTGAAGTAGAAGCCGCTGACGCTGCTGACGGGCGTCATCGCGCAGCTCTCGGTCAACTCGACGCCGAGCTTCGCGGCCGCGTCGAGGAGCGAGAAGAGGGTTCGTTTCTCCGTGTGCTCCGGGCAAGCAGGATAGCCGGGAGCGGGACGAATGCCGCGGTACTTCTCTTGGATGAGCTGTTCATTGGAGAGGTCTTCGTTTTTGCCGAAACCGCAGAGGTCGCGAGCGCGTTTGTGCATCAGCTCGGCGAGCGCTTCGGCGATTCGGTCGCCCAACGCCTGCGCCATGATCGCCGAGTAGTCGTCGTGCTTGGCCTTGAACTGAGCCGCCAGCGCTTCCACGCCCCGGCCCGCGGTGACCGTGAAGCCGCCGCAGTAGTCGATGCGGCCGCTCTCGCGTGGCGCCACGAAATCCGCCAACGCGTAGTGCGCTTGTCCCGGCTGCTTCTCCACCTGCTGCCGCAACGTGCGCAGCCGCGACAGAACCTGGCTGCGCTGCTCGTCGGCGTAGAGCTCAATGTCGTCGCCCACCGCGTTGCAGGGCCAGAAGCCGACCACCGCCTGAGGCTTGAACAGCTTCTCCTTCTCAATCCGCGCCAGCAGCGCCCAGGCATCCGCGTGAAGCTTGCGCGCCTCGGCCCCGACGACCTTGTCTTCAAGAATCTGCGGGTAGCGGCCGTGCAGCTCCCAGGCGCTGAAGAACGGGCCCCAGTCGATGAATGGAATGATCTGCGAGAGCGGAATGTCCTCGTACACGCGCGTGCCGGTCAGCTCCGGCTTGGGGATGTCGAGGGTCGCCCAGTCGTACTGCGGCTTGCGAGCACGCGCTGACTCCAACGGAAGCAACTTGCGCTGCACGCGGCGCGCTTCGAAGTCGGCTCGAGCACGGGCCTGCTTCTGGGAAACCTCCGCCAAGAACCCTGACTTCCGCTCAGGCGAAAGCAACGCGCTCACGGTGTTGACGACACGCGAGGCGTCCATCACGTGCACCGCGCCGTGTTCATACTGAGGCGCGATCTTCACCGCGGTGTGCGGCGCGCTGGTGGTGGCGCCGCCGATCAGCAGCGGCACATCGAAGCCGCGGCGGGTGAGCTCGCCGGCGACGTGGACCATCTCGTCCAGCGACGGGGTGATCAGGCCAGAGAGCCCAATGACGTCGACCTTCTCTTCCAAGGCGGTGGCGAGGATCTTCTCGCACGAGACCATCACGCCCAGATCGATCACCTCGTAGTTGTTGCAGGCCAGCACCACGCCGACGATGTTCTTGCCAATGTCGTGGACGTCGCCCTTCACCGTGGCGAGCAGCACCTTGCCCTGCGCACGCGCCTGCTTCCCGGCCTTGCGCTTCTCTTCCTCCATGAATGGCGTGAGGTACGCCACCGCGCGCTTCATCACCCGCGCCGACTTCACGACCTGAGGAAGGAACATCTTCCCCGCGCCGAAGAGATCGCCCACGACGCGCATCCCGTCCATCAACGGTCCTTCAATGATGTCCAGCGGGCGCGGGTACTGCTGCCGCGCTTCTTCAGTGTCCGCCTCAATGAACGCGTCGATGCCTTTGACCAGCGCGTGGGACAGACGATCCGCCACGCTCTGATCGCGCCACGCGAGATCTTCTTTGAGCTCCGTCTTCGAAGCGCCACCCTGCTGGGCTTTGAGCGCGTCCGCGAAGGTGACCAGACGATCCGTCGCGTCCGGCCGGCGGTTGAGGAGAACGTCTTCGACGCGCTCGAGCAGATCCGCGGGAATCTCACCGTAGACGCCCAACATGCCGGCGTTGACGATCCCCATGTCCATGCCCGCGCGCACGCCGTGGAAGAGGAACGCGGTGTGGATCGCTTCACGAACCGGGTTGTTGCCTCTGAAAGAGAACGACACGTTGGAGACGCCGCCGGAGACCTTCGCGCCGGGCAACGTCTGCTTGATGAGCCGCGTGGCCTCGAAGAAGTCGACTGCGTAATTGTTGTGCTCTTCGATGCCGGTGGCGACGGTGAGGATGTTCGGGTCAAAGATGATGTCTTCCCCGGGGAAGCCAGCTTTTCCGGTGAGCAGCTTGTATGCGCGGGTGCAGATGCGAACCTTGTCCGCGCAGCTGGCGGCCTGGCCATTCTCGTCGAACGCCATCACCACCGCCGCGGCGCCGTAGCGACGCACCAGCGTGGCGCGACGTAGGAACTCCGCCTCGCCGTCTTTGAGGGAGATGGAGTTGACGATGCCCTTGCCCTGCAGGCAGCGCAGACCGGTCTCGAGAACGCTCCACTTCGACGAGTCGACCATGATCGGTACGCGGCAGATCTCCGGCTCGGCCGCGATCAAGTTGAGGAGCTTGGCCATCGTCGACTCGCCGTCGATGAGGGCCTCGTCCACGTTGACGTCCAAAATATTCGCGCCGCTCTCCACCTGCTGGCGGGCGATGGCCAGACAGCCGTCCCAGTCACCGGCTTTGAGTGCCTTGGCGAACTTGGGCGAGCCCGTAATGTTGGTGCGTTCGCCGACGATGAGAAAGCTGGAGGCCTTGCTGGTCGAAGATGCTGTGCTCAAGGTCGTCACTCTCATGGCACGACGAGGGGTTCGAGGCCGCTCAGACGCATCACCGGCAGCTGCGGCGTCTGGCGACGAGGAGGAATCGAACGCACGGTCCGCGCGACCGCGGCAATGTGTTCGGGCGTGGAGCCACAGCAGCCACCGACGACGTTCACCCAACCTTGCCGAGCGAAGTCGCCCAAAATCTCCGCCATGTCCGCGGGCGTCTGGTCATAGCCGCCGAAAGCATTGGGAAGACCCGCATTGGGGTAGCAGCTCACGTGGAACTCAGAGAGCTGCGCCAGCTCTTCCACGTAGGGGCGCATCTCGCGACCGCCCAGCGCGCAGTTGATGCCCACCGCGAACGGCCGAGCGTGGCGGATGGAGTTGTAGAACGCGCTGATGGTCTGTCCCGAGAGCGTGCGGCCCGACGCGTCGGTGATCGTCACCGAGACGATGACCGGCACCTTCACCCGGCGCTCTTCGAAGATGCTGTCGATCGCGAAGAGCGCGGCCTTCGAATTGAGCGTGTCGAAGATGGTCTCGACGAGAAGAAGGTCCACGCCGGCCGAGAGCAGCGCCTGCACCTGCTCCGTGTACGCGGTGACGACCTGCTCCCAAGAGACCGCCCGATAATCCGGCCGGTTCACGTCCGGAGACATGGAGAGCGTGCGGTTGAGAGGACCGATCGCGCCGGCGACGAAGCAGCGGCGGCCGGGCGTCTTCGCCTCCGCGGCTCGGGCCGCCCTGCGCGCACAGTCCACCGCGGCGGTGTTGAGCTCGGTGACCACCGACTCCAAGCCGTAGTCCGCCTGAGCGATCGACGTGGAGCTGAAGGTGTTGGTCTCGATGATGTCCGCGCCAGCGTCCAGGTAGCGCGAGTGCACGTCCTCGACCACGTCCGGGCGGGTCATGCAGAGCAGGTCGTTGTTGCCCTTCAAGTCGCGCGGGAAATCCTTGAACCGCTCGCCGCGGAAATCTGCTTCGTCCAGGCTGTAGCCCTGGAGCATCGATCCCATCGCGCCGTCGAGGATCGCGATGCGCCGCGAGAACAGCTCTTCCAGCTGAGCCAAGGAATGGTCGGGGGATCTCATGAGTGCTTCTCCTGAGAGGCAGACGACGAGCGAGGACGAGACGCCCGAGGCGCGGCGCGCTCTTCACGCACGCCGGTGAGCAAGAACGCTTTAAAAGGTGACGCCGAATCGCGAGGCGCGGGGACGAGCTCGGGACGCCGCAGCCCCACCGCTTCCATCGCTGACTTGAGCTCGTCCGGAGAGAACCCGAGCCGCACGTGTCCAAGCTGCGCCTTCACCCACTCTTCCGAGTGCGGCAGCAACTCCAGAACGATGACCTTCCCGCCCGGCCTCAAGATGCGCGCCGCCTCCGCCAACACGCCCGGATATTCCGTCACGTGGTGCAGGCTCTGCGAGATGACGACGAGATCCATCTTCTCCGCAGGGAGTGGGAGCGAGTGAAGATCCGCCTCGAGGTACGTGATGTTCTCGCGACCTTCGCGCACCGCGCGCTCACGGGCTTGCGCTAGCGCGTCCGCTGACCTGTCCACCGCGATGACCTGGCGTGCCCACCGCGCGAGCTCAACAGAGAGCACGCCGGTGCCACAGCCGAAGTCCGCGACCTCCAAAGGAGGCAAGAGACTGCTCAGCGCCGCCGCCAAAAGCCGCCACGACTGTCCCGGCTCCAGCAGCTTTTCGTTGAGCGTGTGCACGTCCTCGCGGTGACGGAGCAGCTCCGTGAGCCGAGCCTGATCGCCGTGGACGTCCTCCTCCGCTTGCGCGAGACGAATCAGCGGCCAGAGGGTGTGCGACTCCTCGACCGCGAGCGAGTAATACGTGAACCCCGCCTGGCGCTCTTCTTCGATCAACGCGAGCGCCTTCAGCTTCGCCAGGTGGTGCGAGACCGACGACTGAGCCACCCCAATCACCGAGACCACTTCGGACACGTTGAGACGCGCCGCGCTGAGCAGGCGAAGAATTCGCAGCCGAGTCGGGTCACCCAGCGCCCGAAGGATCTCTGTAAGCTCAACCATCGATGAATGTACATATGTCGATTTGAAGCTTGGCCGCAAGCCTCGACCCAGCCGCCCGCGCCTCCTCAAAATTTATGCGCCATTTTGTGGCGCATAAATGTTAATTGCGCCATTTATGCGCCATGGCGAATCTTAAGAAGTCGGACAGGGACGATGCGATCGTCGCGGCAGTCGCGCGCTCCTTGAAGGGGGCCTCTCTGGAGCAAGTGATCGCACGACTGCCAAACGTTCCCCGTCGCACCTTGCAACGGCGGCTGGCTAATCTGGTTCAAGAGGGGCGACTCTCAGCCACAGGGGAGAGGAAGGGACGTCGGTATCGCCCTCCGGCCGCGGCAGAAGCGCCCGAAGTCGTTGGGGCGGGGACAGAACTGCCGTTGTCCCCTCAGAGCGTCAGGCTCACAGCGCTTGTGCGCAGTCCGCTCAGTCAACGCCGACCCGTCGGCTACCTCGAGGCATTCCTGCTCGGCTACCAGCCCAATACCTCGTCCTATCTCTCGCCCAAACTTCGAAAGCATCTGCATGCCCTGGGACGGACCCGCTTTGGCGAACGGCCCGCAGGCACCTACGCGCGACAGATCCTGAACCGCTTGCTGGTCGATCTCTCCTGGGCTTCAAGCCGCCTTGAAGGCAACACCTACAGTCGTCTCGACACGGAGAACCTCTTGCGCTTTGGACGCAACGCCGAAGGTAAGGACTCGGCCGAAGCGCAGATGATCCTCAACCATAAGGCCGCGATCGAGCTACTGGTTGAGCGCGCGGAGGAGATCGGCTTCAACGCATACACCTTCCTCAACCTGCACGCCCTGCTCTCGGAAAACCTGCTCGCCGATCCCTTGGCCTCCGGCCGGCTGCGGAATATCGAGGTCGGAATCACCGGGACCACCTACCACCCGTTGAGCATTCCCCAGCGAGTGGCCGAGTACTTTCATCAGTTCCTCAAGAAGGCGAACGCGATCTCGGATCCCCTCGAGCAGTCATTTTTCACGATGGTGCACATCCCTTACCTACAGCCGTTCGAGGATATGAATAAACGCGTCTCGCGGCTTGGCGCGAACATCTCTCTGATTCAGAAAAATCTGACACCACTCTCCTTCGTGGACGTTCCCGAAAAGCCCTACCTCGAAGGCACGCTGGCCATCTACGAGCTCAACCGCATCGAGTTGCTTCGCGACGTCTTTGCTTGGGCCTACGAACGCTCTTGCCAAAGGTACACCGTCATCCAGGGATCACTTCCCTCGCCTGATCCGTTCCGAGTGCGGCACAGGGAGGCGCTGGGGGAAGTGGTTTCAGAGATTGTCCGGGGAGGCCGTCTACCATCGCCAGACGTGGTTCGCGCGCTCTCCGCGACGCAGGTTGACCCGAAAGAGATGCCGGACTTCGTCGCGATGACGTTGCTCGAACTGGACTCCTTGCACGAAGGGAACATCGCCCGCTACCGGATCCGCCCGAGCGCGCTCCGTGACTGGCTCAAAGTGAGGTCGGAGGTCTCTGATTGATTAGCCGCGGACGCGGTTGCGACCGGACGTTGCGGGGTCTTCCGTGCTGATTGGAG
>JBQTKE010000386.1:0-5360 GCA_052386435.1 Myxococcaceae bacterium | reverse complement strand
GCCAGAGCCGCGATGCGGCCGTGGTCACGGGTCAGCAGTTCGACGATCTGGCTGGACTCGCTGAAAGCGCGGCGGTGCAGCACATACGCAGGCTGGTCGTCCAGACGCATCGCGCTGCAGCTTATTGATCTGCTTGCAGCGTTGCGCGAGGAGCTCCGCCTTCGCCTTCCCCACGGTGCTGACGGTGGCGTGAAGCTGACGGTTGATGTTGGTGACGCAGACGTCGTCGAAGTCGACCACCGTGAGCTTGCCCACGCCGGAGCGGGCCAACCCTTCCACCGCGTAGCTGCCGACGCCGCCCAGGCCGAAGACCACCACGCGGGCCTTGGCCAGCCGCTCCATGGCCGCGTCTCCCAACAAGCGCCCCGTGCGATCAAAACGGCGGGATAAGCGGAACGACTTCTCGGGCGCTTCGGACTTCACTGCAGCTGCCGTGGGGACGGACTCCGCTTCGGACTTCACTGCAACTGCCGTGGGGACGGACTCCATGATGCTCTTTCTCTGAAAAGGAGGCCGAGCATCCTACCCGAACACGCCCGCAAAGAACCGCCGGGCATTGTCCGCCGTCACCTGCGCCATCTCGTCGGGCGTCCGGCCGAGCGCGTGCGCCATCCCTCCAATGATCAACGGGAGATATGAGGGCTCCGAGCGGGTGCCGCGGTGAGGATGGGGCGCTTGATCCGGCGCGTCTGTCTCCGCCATGAGGCGGTCGATCGGAATTGCCTTGAGCGCGTCGAGCGGTTTTCGCGCCTCCAGGAACGTCACCGGCCCCGCGAAGGAGAAGAAGAAGCCGCGTTTCGCATAGCGCTTCGCGAAGTCGATCCCGCCGCTGAAGCTGTGCATCAGCACACCGGCGTCGGGCGCGGGCGTCTCTTCTAGAAAATCGCGGTAGACCGGGTGGAGCCGGTGACAATGCACCAACACCGGCAAGTGGTGTTTCCGCGCGAGCTCGAAGTGTCGCTTGAGCACGTGAAGCTGACGTTCCAAAGGTGCACCCGGAAGCGACGGCGCGTCGATCCCGCACTCACCCACGGCGATCGCGCCCCCTCGCGCGAGCAGCGCGTCCAGCCGTTCCAAGTGTTCGTTGTCTTCTTCAGGTGGAAGCTCCGGCAGCAGCTGGGGGTGAATTCCCAGCCCGACCTGAAGCCGCGGATCTTTTCGAGGAAGCGTCAGCAACGCCTCCCACGTGTCCGGCGCCACTGCGGGTACGACGATCCCGCGAAGCCCCGCCGCCCAAGAACGCTCCAACACCCGCTCGCGGTCATCGTCGAAGCGCGCGGCGTCGAGATGGCAATGCGTGTCGATCACGCACGCGACCTTCGCCGCACGCCGGTCCAACGTAAAGCGCTACGCGTCGCAGACGATGCGGCAGTGCAGCCGGTGCGTCATGTCGCGGCTGGTGAGCACACGCGCGACTTCACGAACCTCCGTCCCAACCGTGTCGTACGCCGCGACGATCAGATCGCCCAGCGTCAACGTCGCCTGCTTCGCCTTCGCGCCCATGCTCCGAACCTTCACGCCGCCCTTGTTGTTGTTCTTTCGCATCGTGACTCCCTCCATGGCCGAACCGTTAGCAGGCAGCGTGCCGGAGGCAGAACCAAGCAATTACGCGGGAAGTAGGAGCCCTGGAGTCACGCGCCCCGGAGCTTTTTTCAGTCCCTCATCCAACGGCCGTGGAAGGACTTCCAGACTGTTCGATTGTGGTCCCGCCCGGACCGCCGTTAGATGGGCCCCCTTGGGCCCTCACAAAGCTTTGGTGCTGGGCGTCGTTCTGCTCACGCCGCTCACCGCGAGCGCGTACGAGGGAGCGCGCCGAGAACAGATCGACGCGGGCGTTCACGTGCCGGTGCTCACCGCGCCGCCGCAGCTCATCGACTTCGTCCAGGCCGACTTTCCGCCTGAAGCCGCGCGTCAAGGCGTAAAGGCGGATGTGAAGTTGAGGGTGACGATTGCCGCGGACGGAACAGTTCCAGAAGCGTCGGTGCAGAGCGTGGAGCTGAGCGGCGTTGGAAGTGGGGCAGACGCGCTCAGCCTTGTCAGCGACGCCGGGAGTCAATTCAGCGGAACGAGCGATGCCGTAACGGACCCGCGCGGCGACGATCTTCGTGCTGCATTCGCGGAGGCAGCGACCGCGGCCCTGCTTCGGTTCCGCTTTACGCCGGCGGAGGTCGACAACGTCCCCGCGCCCGTGCAGATCGAATACCTCTATCACTTCACCCTTGAGGAGAAGCCCGTCGAGAAGCCGGTGGAAGCGGCGCCGCAATCCACCCTCAAAGGCGAAGTCGTCGCGCGCGGCAGTCGCACCCGCGTGCAAGGCGCGACTGTGCGGTGTGGTGATGCCGAAGATGCAGCCGAAGCCGTGACTGATCTCGGCGGACGCTTCGAGCTCAAGGTCCCTGCGGGCGAATGCAAGGTGCGTGTGGTCGCTTCGAGCTTCGAGCTGTTTCAGAGCACGGAGCTCCTTGAAGGCGGCGTCACCACCGAGGTCGTTTTCTACGTGATGCCCAAGGCGGTGGGCTACGAGACGGTGGTGCGCGGAAAGCGCGAGAAGAAAGAAGTCGTTCGCCGCACCGTGGATCGCCAGGAGATGCAGCGGATCCCCGGAACGCTCGGCGATCCCATGCGCGTGATTCAGAACTTCCCGGGTGTGGCGCGGCAGCCGTTCTTGGGCGGGCAGCTCATCGTCCGCGGCGCGGCACCGAATCAGACCAAGACGTATCTCGACGGCGTCGAGGTCCCGTTGCTCTTCCACTTGGGCGGCGGACCCTCGGTGGTGAACTCGGAGTTTTTGGATCGCATCGACTTTTATCCCGGCGGCTTCGGCGCGAAGTATGGACGCGCGGTGGGTGGCGCGGTGGACGTGGGGACGCGAAAAGGCGCGAAGGACACCTGGCATGGATCCGGGAAGATCGACTTCCTCGACACGGGTATTTTTCTCGAAGCGCCGGTGGCCAAGGGCGTGTCCGTCGCGGGCGCGGTGCGGCGCTCATACGTCGACGCGTTGATTCCTCTGGTGCTCCCCAAGGATCCAGAGGGTGGAACGCTGTTGGTGCTGCCGCGGTACTGGGACTACCAGGTACGCGTCGACATGGGCACGCCGCCCAAGAACAAAGATGAGCCCTCCAGCACCGGCTACGTGATGGCCTTCGGCTCGGACGACATTCTCAAAGTCGTGGCCACTGGCGGCGGCCGCAACCGCGATCTCTCTCTGGACTTCCACACGCTCTTCCACCGAGTGAAAGGCGACTGGACATTCAGGCAAGGCGCGCTGACCAGCGTGCTCACGCCGTTCCTCGGTTACGACCTGGGCGGCGTGAGCTTCGGCTCCGCCAGCTTGAAAGCCGACCGCTACGCGATGGGGGTGCGGGAAGACTTGAGCCTGGAGTTCACCCAGTGGCTCACCGTGCGCGCGGGCGCGGACATCGTCTTCGAGCACGCAGTGGGAACGGCGCAGATCCCAGTCCTGGACGGAACCCAGTACGTGGGTTTTCCCGGCGCGGATCCGAAGACGGCGCTACAGGATCTGCGCAGCGTGCTCAACACCTTTGACGGCGCGCTCTATCTCGAGACCGATTTCAAGATTGGAAGACTCACGATCACGCCCGGCCTTCGCGCCAGCTACGCGCGCATTCGGGGCGTCGATCGCAAGGCGGCCGATCCCAGGTTCTGGATTCGCTTTCAGGCGACTGACAACACCCAGCTGAAGGGCTCGGCGGGGCTCTACACGCAACCGCCTGAAGCGACCGACATGGAGCAGCCGCCGTTCGGAAATCCGAACCTGTTTCACCAAAAGGCCTTCCAGACCAGCGTGGGCCTGGAGCAGCGTTTCAGCGAAGCGATCACCCTGGACGTGACTGGCTTCTTCAATCGCCGCTACGACCTCGTCGTCCCGCCGGGGCCTAGGATCGTGAATGCGGACATGAGCGTCACCGATTACCGCTTTGGAAATTTGGGTGTGGGCAAGGCGTACGGGATGGAGGTCATGCTTCGCCACGCGGTGACCGAGAAGTTTTTCGGCTGGCTGGCGTACACGTTGAACCGCTCCGAACAGAAACACGCAAACGACGCGAATTACGTCCTCACCACGTACGACCAGACACACATTCTCACGCTGGTCGGCAGCTACCGGTTGCCGCTTGGATTCGAAGTGGGCGCGCGCTTCCGTTATGTGACGGGAAGGCCGACCACGCCGCGCTCGCGTCCGTACGACTTGTACGCTGTCGACGCGAACAGCTACGCCTCCGTGATAGGCGAACCGCTCTCGTCGCGCTTCAAGCCGTTTCATCAATTGGATCTGCGCGTCGACAAATCATTTGTATTCAAGAGCTGGACGCTCGGCGTCTATCTGGACATTCAGAACATCTACAACGCGCAGAACGTGGAGGCGACGCTCTACGACTACCGCGTTCGCCAGGCGATCGACGTGCCGGGCATTCCGTTCCTCCCGGTGCTCGGCGTGAAGGGGAGCTTCTGATGAGACACGTCACGTTGATCTTGCTGGCGATGGCGTCCCTCACCGCGTGCATCGGACCTGACGACGATCCCACCACGGTGCATGATCTCCGAGTGCTCGGGGTGTCGCTGAATCCGCCGGAGCTGATGGCCGACGCCTGCGCGCTCACACCTGCCACCTTCACGAAGTTCTCCGCGTCGCTCGAATACACCGCGCTGGTGTTGGATCCCGCGGGAGAGGGACGCAAGCTGCGCTATGAGCTCCTCGCCTGCGCCTGGCCCGGGGATCGCGACTGCGACGAGTCGGCTGACCGCGTGCGGATCTTTCCTGCCGATCCCACGGCCGCGCTGTCTGAGATCGACTCGGGTGAGATCAAGCTCACGATCAATCCTGGAACCGCGTTTCTCGAAGACCGGATGCAACCGCTGCTGCAGCAGGTCTTCGAACAGGACCCGTACAAGGGCCTCGGCGGGTTGCGCATGCCGCTCGTCCTCCATGTGAAGGCGGGAGAAGAAGAGCTCTACGCGTCCAAGCTGATGGTCTTCAGTTGTCGACTCTTCCCGGATCAGAAGGAGAACGTGCCGCCCGTCATGCCCGGCCTGCGCCTGAGTGGCGAGCCTTGGACAGAGATCGAACCTCGCGCGTTCAACGGAGCCGGCCCGTTCGAGATCACGCCGGAGGATTTCGGCGCGCTTCAGGAACCGTACGTCGTGCCCTCCCTCTCGCTCTCGCCGGTGAACCTCGTCGAAGCGTGGAAGATCTCCTGGGTCACCGACTACGGAAAGTTCTCTCAGTCTGAAACCGGTGGCTCAGACATCGGGGGAGGGGAAGGCCTTCACCGGGTCGAGTGGGTGCCCCCGTCAGAGGGCGTGGTCGAACGCGACTTCCAGATCTGGGCCGTGGTCCG
>JBQTKE010000385.1:0-4671 GCA_052386435.1 Myxococcaceae bacterium | reverse complement strand
TTCTTCGCGTCCACGGTTTTGCACATTCGGTGGGCGAGGGGGTATCTGGACTTCAGAAACACGTTGCCCAAGGACGTGGTGAACATGAAAACGCAGATGACGGACCAACAGATCCTTGAGAGAGCTTTGGAAGAGATCTCGAGTTCCCATGCGAACAACAGTGAACTCTCGTCGCGTGATCTGCCCACTTACTTCCAGGGAGAAGCAGCGCGGGCGGGAGCTGCATTGTGGGAGAGCTTCCGAAAAGGCCTTCGAGTCGACTTCATTATGCGTGATTTGCAGTCGCACGCGCTCATGGCGGCAGTCAAGCCTGGTTCGATACCCGGCGATTGGATCGCCCGCTTTCTTTCGGGACTATTGGACGGCAACGCATACAGAGGAACGCGCGAGGAACGAGAGCTCGTCGTTCCGTTTGATGGCTGGGGCTCTTCACTGGAGGACTTCATCTCCATCGCTGACGGTCTGGAGCCTGTCGTCGAGGCGGTCTCGTCTCTGAGGGAGCCTCTCCGTTCATCCGCCACGTTTGCGCTTGTGCGCGCCGGCAAGCTTCCCGCTGAAGCGCTGCTGGACGAAGACCTTGTTCGGTTCGCCAAAGGGTATTTGTTTCTGTTGCGGAGCGAAAACCGCCAGCGTCTGTTCCGAAACGTCGATTCAGCGCTTGGCCAGCCGCGTTGGGTTCGCGCGCTCATTGATGCCGTTTTGAAAGGCGCATTCGTTGGTCTTGCATCGGACGAGATCGCCTCGCTGGCCCAGAGGTGCGATGACAACGAGTTGATCGTCTTGAGCAAGAACACTCAGTTTTGCCCTGTACCGACACTTGAGATCCTCTCGACCCGTGCTGGAGCAGAACTGGACAAGAAGGTTCTGGCGGAACTCAATGATGACGACTGGCCCTGGGCCTTGGCGGTGCATGCCAGCATGCGCCACCACCGCGGAAGTTTCCTCGAAGAGAAGTTCCTTAACCTTGTCGACAAAGCTCTGCATCAACACGAAGAGATTGTTTCTGCATTCGTTCCATTCATCCTCTTGGGAGTTCATCCAGCTCCGCGCGAACAGCTCCTCAATCAAGCGTTGAACAGGTTTCCATGCAAGAAGAAGCCATGCTCATTGCTTCGGATTCTCCTCGACAAACGCGAAGAGCGTCGACGGCCGGCAGCGTTCTGGGAGTGGTTTCCGACACAGCTTCTTGCGGAGACGCTCGTTGATGAGTTTGCAAACGAGAGGATTCCTAGGGCTGTGTTTCGACAGGCGGACATCGACAACCGACTTCTCGGGGACGAAGGTGCGCGGGCCGCCGCGAAGCTCCTCCTGAAAGCCAACGTCGATTCGACGTCGCCGAAGTCCTGCGCGGAGGTGGGCTTGAACTCTTTGTTACGGACCGCGCTTGAAATTCTCGAGCAGACCGCTGCCCTAAGCGCACCTGCCGCCATCGAACATGTTCTGGCGCACGGGCTGGACGAACGGCTACTCCAATCAGCGTGCACAGCGCTGCTCAGACAGCCCACGCCAGAGCTGGTCGCTGCGGCTGCGAGACTTGCGGAGGAAACAGACGGCCGCAGAAGAATCGGCGTCTTTTTACTGCTTCGGTCCGGTACCCCCGCGGCCCGGGCAGCCGCCAGAATCGCTCCACGGCGCGGAGATGAGCTCGACCGAGTGCTCGCCTTTGTCGCAAATGGGCCTCCATCCTCCGACCTGCACGACGAGTGCCCTTCGAACGAAGCCCTGGAGACGTTCGATGCTTTTGCTCGAGGGGTCGACGCTGGCAGGTTCACGCATGTGATCGGGATGGTTGATACACTCGGTCCGGAGCATCTGCCCTTGCTGCTCCCGTTCCTCTGCGACCAGACGAGGTATTCTTGGAACCAGGCGCTGACCAAGCGAATCATCGAGAAGTTCAAGGTTGACCCACTCTGTTCATGGCTCGCCTTAACGGTCTTCTGGAGCGGCGCAGCTGTCTCCTTGTTTCCGGAACTGGCCCCTGAGCTCAGCGACGAGAGTGAATGGTCGTTCGGAAATTTCGCTTACGTGTTGGGCACGCACGCGCGCGTACCACTTTCCAGCCAGCTGAAAGCGGGGCTGCTAAAGGGTCATCAGCAGCAAGTCGCTCTCAAGGTTCTTGCCACAGAGACTCCTGTTGAGGCACTGGACGTCCTGGAAGCGTCGCTGTCCGACAAGAGTGCGGAGGTTCGGAGCATCGCCGAACAGGGCATCGCGCGTGCGATCGACATCGCCCCCAATGCCGTCTCAGCGAAGGTTCCGGCGCTCCTCTCAAATAGGAGAACTCTGCGCCTCGGTCTGGAGTTGGTTCGCCACTTGGGCGATCCAAAGCAACTGCCGCTCTTGAGATCAATCAAGCTTGCGAGCCGTTATCGTGCGCTCGAAAGAGAGCTTCGACTCACCTTTTCCTTGATCGAAGAACCACCCGAGCGAGCAAACCCTTCGACCGTTCGGAAGCTGAAGATCTCCTCGCGTCGACCCGGATTGTCGTCACGCGTCGAGCATCTCATGATGAGCAGCGATGAGCAGGTGCTCCTCATGGCTGGGGCGAGCGAGCTCCGCGTGACGCGACCACACGCGCCGGCTATCGAGAGGAGCTTCCCAAAAATTGACCAGGTGATTCTGACTACTGACGGGAAACGCGTCATTGTTCGATTCCACGAACTCAATGTTTGGATCGTCTCAGTGAAGACGGATGAAGACGAAAGCCTGCTTGCGGAAGACGAGGGCTTAATCGCTGTGCCATTGCTCAGGGACGAGCAAATTCTCATCCTGGCAAGTGCAGCGAACGAAGAGGTTGCCGGTGTGTATTCGCTTCAGTCCCGGAGAAGACTGAAGCGCCAACGACACAGTGCACAAGCGGGCGTGGCTTTGTCCAAAGAGGTGTTCGCGGTTGGCGGTCTGGACGGTGTCGTTCGCGTCGTCAACCTGGACGATGGGAAGACCGTCGAGCGCCACCTCGTGCCTTGCCCCAGGCCCATCGAACGACTCCATGCTGCCGAGAACGGAAACACCCTGATCGCTATTGATGAGGATCAGTCGCTTCACTTTGTGTGGCGCACCCGCGACGCTCCACCCCTGCGGTTAGGGTACTTCTGCCGGAATCGAGCGATCTTCACTTCACCCGATTCCGATGTCGTCCTCAGCGTGTCTCCGGGCCGGATTGACGCGATCGACCTCCGTGATCTGTCCGTCTCGTCCGTGAAGCATGAGCACGAAGGGAAAGCGATCGCCGTGTTCGACCGCGACGAGAGCCTGCTGCTGGGCGTGGGGAAGAGACTGTTCGCTCTTTCCCTCGCACCATTGGCACTGACAGCTGAAGCAGAGCTGGACTTGCCCGTGACCGCTCTTGTCTGTACTTCCCGATGCCGCCGCTTCATCGCGGGGGATGCGAGCGGGAGCATTTGGGACGTGGAGATTCCTGAGCGGAAGTGAACCATTGTCCAGGATTGATCCGGTCCCATAGACACCAACCGAGAGGGTAGATACGGAGGTCAACTGAAGTAGAACGCGCAAATCAACCCGTCCACGCGATCGGATCGACCTCACCGCTGACAGAGGGACCGAGCGGCAAACGGCGACGAGCTAGAGCGGGCCCATTCACACGGCGGCCATCATCCGCACGCGACGGTCATGTCGCCAGGCGTGGCTCGTGCAGCGGATACGACTTATCGGCGGAGGACGTGCCAGCGGCTTTTGCTGGCGCGGCCGAACGCGTACGGCGGCAGCGGTTTGCGGAGCGCGCGACCTCCCGCACTCAGAGGAGTCACTGAAGGCCAGTGGAACGACCGAGCCCCGTTCCTCGAACGCTCAGGAGGATGGCTGCTCGAGTGACGCGTCGGGTTGCCGACGTTCGATGAATGTCTCGTAGAGCCGCAGTCCGGCTGTGCTCCTCGGCCTGTTTCGTGGGAGTGGGTAATCCGTGCTGAGGGCAGCGGGAAGCATTCCGTAGGAGACGGCCTGGAGTCCCTCGTCGTTGAAGAGGAAGCCCTGGCCGCATCTCGCCAGCGACTTGATGGCGTTCGGGTGCAGGTTGTACGCCTCGACCAGCTTCGTCGACGCGTCCCCGGTCGTGAGGCTGGTGAAGAGGGCTCCCTGCTGCTGGCGGACGGTCTTCTCGACGATCTGCCGTGTCCCGATGCTCTTCGCGAGTTTCTCGCACAGCTCCGGGTTGTCCTGGTTGAGAATGTCCTTCGTCCGCGTGTTGTCCCAGACCGCCGTCGCGAACTCCTTCGAGACGAGCTCGAGGTCCGCGATGGACTGGTGCGCAAGCGTGTACTCGAGGTTCGCGTCCCGGAGCTTGTTGAGCGAGTCGATGATGCTCTCGTCGGCGAAGTTGTAGAACTCGTCCACGGTGACGGCGAACGGGGTCTGGTTGCGCTCTCGCCGGAAGACCTGCCGCAAGCTGCCTTCCTGCTGGACGTCCATGAGCATCACCTTGCCCATCGCGGGTGCCTGGATCTTGAAGAGGTTCGCCGGAAGCTGGACGTAGACAATCTCGTTCTGCTGCAGGACCCGCTCGAAGACGATGTCGGGTTCGTACGCGTTCACGAGCCAGGCTGATGCTGGACGGAGACAAGATTTCGCCCGCACCGGCTACAGCGCGGCATCCAGCGGCGCCCATGGGTGCGTGCCAGGGCGTGTTCGGCTTGTAAGCAGACCGGCCGCGTCACC
>JBQTKE010000384.1:0-5527 GCA_052386435.1 Myxococcaceae bacterium | reverse complement strand
TCGTTCGGTGAGCCCACCAACTCGTTCGGTGAGCCCATCTACTCGTTCGGTGAGCCCACCAACTCGTTCGGTGAGCCCATCTACTCGTTCGGTGAGCCCACCAACTCGTTCGGTGAGCCCATCTACTCGTTCGGTGAGCCCATCTACTCGTTCGGTGAGCCCATCTACTCGTTCGGTGAGCCCATCTACTCGTTCGGTGAGCAAGTTCAGTTTTGAAGATTGCTCATGGGCCAGAAAAGTCAGCCCATCGACTTTGCGGCTCAGTCCGCCGAAGTCCGTCCTCAGCGCATCAACCTTCGGTTCGAGCGTATCGAAGCGGGCGCTTAAACCTTCGAAGATGGTCTCCATTCGAACGCTCATGTGCTCCATCAGAACGGTCGCACGATCGGGTTCACTTACACCTTTGCGCTTGGAGGAGCGCTTTCCGCCAGCCATCGCCATGTCCTTTCAGTAGTGCAGCCGCAAGTCAGTAAGCAAGCTCCACGCCCTTCGATCTCAGCGATATTGACTCGCCCTAGATCTCGAACATGACGCCCAGCGCTCCCGGCGCTCGCGGGACCACCTTCACGCCCGTCTCAATTCACCGCATCAACCACGCTGAGGCGACACAGAGCGCGGCGGACACGGCGAAGTGCGTCCACGATCTGCGAATAAGCGGCTTGGCGGCGAGCGCTGGGCTGTCGCCGATCACGAGCAACGGATCTCCCCCCTGCGCGCCCTGCAATTCGTAGCGGCCGTTCCGCCCCACCAACTTTCCGAAGGCGCAGCAGGTCTGCCCCAGCTTGCCGAGGCGCTCGTAGGAGAACGCGTCTACAAGAGGGTCACCTTCAGCCAAAACCTTCTCCGTCTCTTCCGCTGGGCCCGTCGCTCGGCAGCGGTGAATCTGTTCTTTGGCCAGGACCTCGACGTGTTCGCGATCGATTCCAACTCGAGCGCGGTCACCTTCGAGATAGAGGCGCGTCGATCCCGCCGTCTCCTTTGAGATAAGCTCGCCGCGGTCGCCCGAGTCGGTGATGCGCCGAACCTCAGCGTCGTAAAGTGCGCAGACGATTCCGCCTGGCGAGACCACGGGCTCCGAAGCGACGAGGCGCCCGCGGACCAGGACAGGGTGATTATGCGGTGCGCCTTCGATCTGCGTGGGCGAACTTCGCCGGAGGAGCTCCGCTTGTCGCCGCTCCAACGTTGCTCGGTGCGCGAAGACGGCAGCAGCAGCACCCACGGCGAAGCCCAGTCCGCGGAGCAGCCACTCAATGGCGTCGAGCTGAGCTGCCACTTGGAGCGCGAACAACGCCGCGCCCACTCCCGCCACGATCCACCACGTCTTCCGCTGCTTCTCCATCCCGCCTCCCTTCCCACGACGAGAAAGCTGAGCACGGGTGGGAGCCGGGTCAACGCTCGGGTTCAGGGCGCAATCGCAGCGGGTTCGACTGTGAGCTTCGCGACATGCTCGGCGGGATGGACCTTGAAGGACAGGTTGAGCTCGCTCCACTGCCCTGCGAGCTCAGGGTATGCCGCCGCGCCAGAAAATCATTTGGGTGCGCGTTTGATCGCACGTTTGACGGCTGTTTTCTTCAGCGGCGTTTGCAGGGCGAGCACCGCGGCAGTGCCACAACTGAATCCAGCCAGAACGCGGCCTCGCGGCAGAGCGGCGAGCGTGGTGACCGCGGAAGGTCCCTCCCAGCAAGACACCAGCTTCCCGTTGCTCGCCTCCAGCGCACGCACCACGGTGTCCGTGCCGCCCGTGTAGAGCAGCGGCTGCGCAGGCGCGAAGTCCAGCGCTCGCACCGCGCCTTGATGAACCTTGAGCTGTTTCTTCGCTTTTAGCCCTTCCTTCCACCAGCGCAGCTTGCCGTCCCAGCCGCCGCTGATCACCCAGCCCTTCGGCGGTCGCGCCACACACTCCACGCTCTGCTGATGACCGCCCATGTGCGCCAGGCACTCGCCTGACTTGAGATCCCAGAGGCGAAGCTCACCGTCCGCGCTGCTGGAGACGGCTTGCGCCGCGGCGAAGAGCACCACCACGGCCAGAACGTCAGAACGGTGACCCAGGTACGTTCGCACCGCTTGCTGCGTGTCGAGATCCCACAGCCGCAGCGAACCATCCGCGCTCGCTGAGAGGACGTGCTTGAGCCCCACGGGAACGATTGCGCTGACCAACCGCGAGTGACCGGAGAGCGTGGCCATGCACTTCTTCTTGTCCACGTCCCACAAGCGGATGACGCGATCTTGTCCGCCGCTGGCGAGCAGTCCGCCGGGCAGCGCGGTCACGCGGTAGACGAAGGCGTCGTGGCCTTTGAGCGTTGCCAGGCAGCTCGATCGCGGTCCCTTCCAGACGCGAAGGACGTGATCGTGTCCGGCGCTGACGATCTTCTTTTCTTCGAAGGAAGTGAGGGCCCAGACGCCGCCATCGTGCGCATGCCACCAATCCTGGTTCTCGCCGCGCTCAGCGTCCCAGACGCGGAGCGCTCCGTCCTTACCGCCGGAGATCGCCCACTGCCCCTGAGGATCCACGCAGGCCGCCTGCACGGGGCCTTGGTGTTTCTGGGCGCCACCTTTGCCCTCAGGCGAGAGGCGGACGAGCGTCGGTCGCTTGCTCACGCGCGCTCGTATACACGAACCCGCTACTCCACGGGCTGTGCTACTGCCCGAACGGGCTTCGGTTGAGGTTTTCCGGTCGCGACCAAGTCTCGGAATTCGCAGTGCAGATTCCGACACCCCAGCGCGACTTTGCCGGTCCGGCCTTCCAAACCAATCAGGTACTTCCGGGCAAAGCGCTTTCGGTTCACGAAAGCTTCAACCTGCACGCCGTTCTTGGTGCGCTTGAGCGTGAGCTGCATGCGAAAGGGCTTGCCCTCAGGTGGGGTCAGCATCTCGTCCTCGACCATGTTCTCCACATCGCGCGCGCTGTTGCCAACCTGCTCCACGTTGTCCTGCGTGTAGAAACGCCAGCCCAAGCGCATGGTGTCGCCGGGAATCGCGAAGACGGAGACTTGAAGATCTTTGATTCGAAACGCCAGCTCCGCGAACTGTTGCGCGTCCTGCTCGCGCGGGAAGTCAGCATCCAGGCTCTTGAACATCACCTCGGTCTCAACGGTGAAGTCGTCGCTGGAGAAGTAGCGGTTCGCTAGGTACGCGCGCGGCACCAGCCTCCCCTCGCTCACGTTGCCCGCCTGCGTGACCTTCAGCGCCTTCTCGCCGATTCGCCAGTAACCCGCGTGCGCGTTGACCTCTTCGGTGCCGGGGCCGAAGCCCAGCGACACTTCCTTAAGGCCCTGGCCGAGATTGCGCTCCGCGGCTCCGAGGAAAATCTCTTTGTTGGTGTCCGGAGGGAGCTTGCCCGGACCGGAGTGACCCGTGCGTTCCAGCGCCTCGAGCGTCGCTCCACCGACCTTTCCGAACACCCCGCGCTGAGCGAGGAAGGCGATCACCGACAGGCCGCCAATCACCATCAAAGCCACGCGCACTCCGCGCCAGCCGTGTTGGATGACCGACTGCGCCGCGGGACGATCGCGCTGGGTGATCACCCCGCCCGGCGGCTGCGGCGTTTGCGGAGGAAGGGTCTGTTTGCCGGAGCTGGAAGAAGAGCCGATCAACTCTTCCAAATCGTGCAGCACGTCCTTGGCGTTCTGGTACCGAGCCTCGAGATCGTTCTCGAGACACTTCTCTACGACATGATCGATCCGCGCATCCAGCCCGGCGATCCGTTCCGACGGCAGCTTGAAGCGGCCAATCGGGAGCTCACCGGTGAGCATCTCGTACATCAACACGCCCAACGAATAGAGGTCAGCGCGGCCGTCGACGTGTTTCGCGTCGCGGCGCTGCTCGGGGGCCATGTAGTTGACCGTGCCCATCGCCACCGACGTCGCGGTGAGCTGGAGCCTGAGATCTGACCCATCTGTTCCACGAATTCCCGCGAGCCCGAAGTCCGCGACCTTCACGTGGCCGCGGTCATCAATGAGGATGTTCTCCGGCTTGAGATCGCGGTGGATGATCCGCTGCTCGTGCGCGTGATCGATGGCGCGGCAGATCTGTGCGACGATCTTCAGCGCCTCCACGGTGTTCATCGCGCCGGCGTTCATCAGATCGCGCAGCGATCGACCGGCCACGTACTCCATCACGAAGTAGTAGTGCTGCGCGGAGCTGCCGCGATCGATGATCTGAATGATGTTCGGGTGGCTGAGCGACGCCAGCGCGGTGGCCTCTTTGTCGAAGCGGGTGACGAACTCCGCGTCCGCGGCCAGCTTGGGCGGCAACAGCTTCACCGCCACGGTGCGCCCCAGCGACTTCTGCTGCGCGCGCCAGACCTCCCCCATGCCGCCGCGGCCCAGGACCTCAATCAGCTCGTAGCCCGGGACGTGTAGCTTGGTGCTGCTGCCGGAGATGAAGGTCTTGTCGGAGGTGTTGTCCGGACTGCTGGCAGCAGGAGGAGGCGGGAGTGGGTCCGCGACGTGCGGCTGGGTGCTCTCTGGCTCCCCCGGGACGCGGGCCTTCAACGCCGCGCTGCCATCATCCGAAAGGATGGGACGCGGACCGCTGGCACGGGGCACGCCAATTATCGAAACGTCCGTGCGGCGCACCTCGAAGTGAATCCCGCACTTGCAGAGCAGGCGCTGGCCGGACACGTAGACCTTGATGTCATGGGTGGTCCCGCAGTTGGGACACGCCTGCCGGGTCATTGCTCCCCTGTCGGAGTGTCCTCCACGCCTGTGACCCGAAAGATCAGGACGCCCTTCTCTCTTCCTTTGACTTGAGCCATTGGAAGCGCGTCCGCGCGGAATGGTTGACCAGCCCTCTTCATCGTCATCTCAGTCGCCAACACCTCACCAGCCTTCGCCAGACCACACAGGCGCGATGCGGTGTTCACGCAGTCGCCGATCGCCGTGTACTCGTGGCGCTCGTTCGAACCCATGTAGCCGACAACTGCCTGCCCAGTGTTGACGCCGATTCCCACTGCGATCGGCGGCTGTCCCGCAAGCTGCCGATCTGAGTTCATCACGGTGACCGCGTCCTGCATCTCCAGCGCCGCTCGCAACGCACGCGCGGGGTCGTCCTCGTGAGACTGCGGCGGACCCCACACCGCCATCACGCAATCGCCAATGAACTTGTCCAGATTTCCTTCGTTGCGAAACACCACCGCGCTCATCGCGGTGAAGAAGGTGTTCAGCATGTCGACCACGACTTGCGGGCTCTCGTTCTCGGACATCGTCGTGAAGCCACGAATGTCCGCGAAGAGCACGGTGATGTCGGCGAGCCGGCCTTGGCGAAGGAGCTCGACCTGTCCACGCACCACCATGTCCGCGACCGCCGGAGACAGGAAGCGCGAGAGCTCCGCGCGGGTCACCGCTTCGGATTCGATCTTCTTCGCGAGCTGCGCGTTCTCCAGCGCGATCGCCGCCTGGGCCGCGATGCCGGAGAGGATCTTCAAGTCCTTCTCGGAGAAGGCGTTGATCCGCTCGCGGGTGTCGAGGAATAGCACGCCCTTCAGCACGCCGTTCGAGAGCAGCGGCACCGCCATCGCGGAGCGAAT
>JBQTKE010000383.1:0-3580 GCA_052386435.1 Myxococcaceae bacterium | reverse complement strand
GGGAGCACTGTCGTGGCCACGGCGAAAGACGCCTTCGACAACACCGTGACCTCCTATCGGCCCCCGTTTCGTTCGTCGCCACCCCAGAGGGCCGACTAGGCGCGACCTCAACGACCGCGGCCGCGGGCATCGCCGAGACGACCTTCTCTGCGAACGCCGTAGGCCGCTACACGCTCACAGCCACCGGTCAGACTGGAGCTACCGGGAGCGCGCAGATCTCGGTCGGCGAAGAGCTCGACGGGCTCTCGCTGAAGGTGGGCTGCGGCTGCGGAGCAGGGGAGGTTGGCATTGCGCTTCCCTTCGCCGCGTTGATGCTGGCGTACACGCGCCTTCGGCGCCGCTTGGTCAGGTCCTTGAAGAACACAGGGGCGCTGCCCTTCGTGTCCGCCAGTAGCTCTGAGGCTGATCCGATCGCGTGGACGGGTTGAGTTGCGTCGTTCTACTTCATCGGCGTAGCCGTCGTCGATCGTCTGCTCGGTGGGTACGCGCTCCGTTCCGACGGAGAGGTCGTCTCTTTCAACTGGGGTGAGCCCCATGACTTTCGTGTGGAGCAAGGCTTCCTACGGGCGCGTTCGCTCTTCCTCGGGAGCCGGAAGTACTCCGAGCTGGCGGTCCTCGTTCTCCCGCGTCCCGAAGACGCAGTGACGTGCTCTGTCTGCGGAGGAACGGGGGAGATTCCACTTCCGTTTAGAGCGATTAGAGGTGTGATCTGCCAATGCGGCGGGCTCGGTTGGACTTCTCTAAACGGGACCTGGTAACCGTCAGACGGAATTGATCATCCACGAGACGCCGAAATCATCGATCACGACGCCGAACAGTCCGCCCCACGGTGCGTTGAAGACCTTTTCGAAGACAGTTCCGGTTTCAGCGAGGGCGTCGAAGGATGAGGAGAGGAGGAGAGGAGGAGGACTCTTGTCTTGCAGCTGAACGCCACCAACGTCGATTCCTGGCACCGCTCACACTTCACGTGCGCGAAGCCGAACCTCAGCACCCCGCATTCCAAGTACCGCCGTACCTCTTCCTTCACCCGTGCGGGCAGGCCGCCTCGCTCCGATGCCTGCGCACGACTTCGTAGGCGGAGGTCCTTGATAGGAGTCCCGCGGCTTGCTGCTCAATAACCTCAACTTTCCGAACCGCCGGATGCGAACCGCACGTCCGGTGGTGTGGGAGGGGAGTAGCGGGCGAACCGCTACCCCCTATCCCGATCCACGCCCTATGGGCGTGGTTGATTGGTCAGGTTGCCCACGGTTGGAGCCGGCGAAGCTCAGCGACTTCGAGCTCACCGGATTCTCGCTCGCCCGTTTTTGCGTCGACGATTCGATAGTGCAGCGATTTTCCGAACAGCGGCTGGGCTTCCACGAAGATGCAGCGCAGCTCCTCTTCTTCGTAGTGACATTGCGCTTGGATGTTGCGGAGCAGACCTTCTGAGTGCAGATGGCCGTCGCCGAAGTTCCAGCCCAGGACGAGACCGCAGACGAATTCCCCGTCCACGAATTCGTAGTCAGAGAGTTGGGTGACCGCGCGCGGGACCAGGGTTTGGAGGGCCCGGCCGTGCAGGTGCATCTGTCGGAAGGCCATGACTTTCCCGACGAGGCCCACGCTGGTGGGGCGGTCGTAGAAGAGATCCAGCTGGTCGTAGAGCCATTTGGAGCTTTTCACGAGGTGCTGGTCCAGCTTCCGATAGCTGTCCTTCTTGAAGAGCCAGATCGAATACGCCCAGTTGCCAGCGTAGTAGCGCATCGACATCAGGAAGGAGACGCGCGAGGGCGCGACGTTTCCGAACAGGGGAATCACGCCAACGGCGACAACTAGGAATGCCGCGAGCCAGGGCGACTCAACGTCGGTGAGGCGAACCGCGGCGTGTTTTCCGAAGAGGAAGAAGCCGCCGTACACCATCATGAAGTTCCACTCGATGGGGACGCCCATGGGGACGTTGCTGGTGATGTACGCGTGGAGGAAAACCATCAGCATCAGCCCGGCGAGGGTGAGGTTTCCGCCGGTGCCCAGCACGAGGACTATCGGAACGACGAACTCGGTGAGTCCTCCCAGGTGCGCGGCGAGGGTGGCGGCGTTGGACGGCCTGAGATCGTCTGGGTAGTGGCGGTACATCCGTTTGCGCAGCCAGCGGAAGGCGAGCAGCGGACTGTTGCTGGTCATGATGCCCACCACCGAGGGGAAGTGGTGGTTAAGCTTGGACACGCCTGCCCAGAACCAGAGCGCTGCCTGAACGACCTTCGCGCCCGCGATCCAGTCACCGGCGAAGGCGAAGCAGATCAGCGTCCAGTAGTAATGCTCGCCTCGCGCGGCCAAGAAGAGCGTGCGGTCCAACACGCCCAGCACGGGGAGCAGGACGAGCGTGGGGAGCAGGAGTGACAGCGTGAGCTCTGGCGCGAGGAGGGCGCGGACCAGAAAGACGTTGTGGGCGAAGTACAGCGCGACGTCTAAGGGAGTGCGTCGCGGGCCGAAGAGCTTTGGGAAGAGTGGAAGCTTGGTCGTTCCAGGCCGAAGGAAATAGAGACAGCCCCCCAGCGGCGGAAAATAGCGTCCGGTCAGAGGGCCGCTGCCGCACCCCAAGCCCAGCCCTTCAAAGAACAGGCTCCAGAGGATCGCTTTCTGAAACGCCGCCGTCTCCAGCCACCACGTCTCTCCGCTGCGGTCGCAGAAGAGGGCCCAGCCTCCGATGTAGAGCAGGACCTTGAGCGCGTAGACGACGTACGCGAAGCCAGGCGTTCCGTAACCTTGGAGTGCCCACGCCTGACAGACCTGCCGGCTCTTTTCGGGGAAGGGGAGCTGAGCCCAGCTCATGGGATCATAGGGTGGTGGGGTTGGCTTGATGAAGCCCAAGGGTTCCTCCGCCGGAGCGTTTGTGCAGCGTCCCACGTTCTTGAACCTAGGGAGAAAGAACGTTTGCGCGAAAGCTTCTGGTCTTTCGTAAAAAGACGCTGGCGCGAGGTGACACACGGAGTTGGCGGCGCTATGTCTCGACGAAATGTCAAGCGCATTTAGCTCGCCCAGTGTGTCGGGGTCTGACGGGCAGACCCTCGGCAAATACAAGCTCATCGCTGAGATCGCGCGGGGCGGAATGGGCGTCGTGTACCTCGCGGTGGTGCAGGGACACGGCGGCTTCAACAAGCTGGTGGTGGTGAAAGAGTTGCACCCGGAGCTCGTCGAAGATCCAATTTACCTGGAGATGTTCCTCGACGAGGCGCGGCTGGCGGCGCGGTTGAACCACCCGAACATTGTTCAGACCAACGAGGTGAACAACGAGGGTAATCGCTTCTTCATGGCGATGGACTTCCTCGACGGACGCAACCTGGATCGTATCCGGCGCCGCTCCATTCGCAGCAAGGACTTCACGCTGCCGATGCAGCTGCGCGTGCTCTCTGACGTGCTGTTGGGCTTGGACTACGCGCACCGCTGCGCTGACTTCGAAGGCCGACCGTTGGGGATCGTTCACCGCGACGTGAGCCCTCAGAACGTCTTCATGACCTTCGAAGGGCAGGTGAAGCTGCTCGACTTCGGAATCGCCAAGGCGGCTGACTCTTCCCGCGAGACCCAGGCGGGGATGTTCAAGGGGAAG
>JBQTKE010000382.1:0-10090 GCA_052386435.1 Myxococcaceae bacterium | reverse complement strand
CGGCGTACACGCCTGGCCCGCAACACAAGGGGTTACGTCGCGTGCCGTGGATCGCGCCATCGCGCCGACGATGAAGGAGCTCGCCACCGTGAGCGCGCCCGCGGCGAAGATCCCATAGGACGTAAAGCGCAACGTGTCATCATGGCCACTGCTGACTTCACCCGCATGCGGGAGCATCGCCGCGCGAGGCACGGAGAGTTTCGTTCGCGCCCCTTCCTCGACTTTGATTCGCTGCATCAACGCGCGACCATCCGCATACAAAATGTCGACATCATGTGAACCCGCGGTGAGCGCAAGAAGCGGCTCCTGAGGAGTCACCGCGAAGCGCGTGCCATCAATCCGAACCTGCGCACCCGACTCCACCTCCAACGTCACCCCACCCCAACCCTTGCGCGCGAACGGCGGCAACATCGCGTCAACCAGCGCCTTCGCGGAGGACTCTGGCTCGTCGTATTTCCCCTCGGGAATCTGTCGGTGCACGGCCTTGCGCCCGGTCACGTCGACAAAGAAGGCGTCGAGAAACAGTCGATCACCCGAGCGAGAC
Organism: Myxococcaceae bacterium; assembly: GCA_052386435.1. Taxonomy (GTDB): domain Bacteria; phylum Myxococcota; class Myxococcia; order Myxococcales; family Myxococcaceae; genus JBQTKE01. Next base: position 9,546 of record JBQTKE010000382.1, on the reverse strand, counting down.
AGCGCCATCAGGATGACCAGGTCAGTCCCCGCGGCCGTGGCCATGGACGACAGACAGGCCGAATCCGCCGCGCAGCCCTTGCGTTGAGCGGGGACGCCCTTCGGCAATGTCTTGACCGTGAGACTCGAGAGCTCGCGCAGCACCACGTCCGTCATGCGCACTACACGGCGAGACATCTCCTCTGGCATCGCTTTCGCGTCCATCACCACGACAGAGACAGACTCGGCGAACGCCATCCCTGGACAGAGCCACCACAACGCTGTGAAGAGAGCGCGGCGCATGCGCGGTCTCGAGAGCATCACCGCGCGGGGCTCACTCCGCAACCTTCCGGTTGAGAATCCACCGCTGTGGGTTAAACACCCCGCCCGTGCGCTCTCTTCTCCTTCTCGTCCTTGTTTCCGTAGGTTGTTCCCATACGCCCAGGCTGCGCGATGCGCGGGGACCTCAGCTCTCCAGCACCTTACGCACCCTCCGCTCAGGACCGGTGGTGGGTTACCAGGAGAAGAACGGCGCCCTCGCGTGGTTGGGAATTCCCTACGCGCGGCCACCCACGGGGCTGTTGCGTTGGAAAGCACCGCGCCCCGTCGCGCACTGGACCGCGCCGCGAGATGCCACGCGCTTCGGCAGAGCGAGCGGACATTGGAACGCGGAGCAGTATGCAAGGAGCGGCTGCGCGAAGACGCAGAACGTGTCGCTGCTGGAGTAGACCGGCGCTCGCCAGCAGCCAGACCGTCCCGAAGCCGATCGCGACTGCCGCAAGAAAAACCAGCACGCTGACCAAGATGAGCCGCCCCGAGCCCCAACCCTCGACCAGAGGTGGCGCAGCGACCTCGACCGCCACTTCCGTGCGTTGCGCGTCCGTTTGTGTCCTTGGGTTCACCCCGGATCGGCGAGGCACCGGCGTCCCCAAAGATTCCAGCTCCACGTCGACCCCCTCCTCATCCGGTGCCAGCTCACGGAGCAACGCCTCTTCCTCCTCGATCCGATTCGTGGGCGCCAATGGAATGCCGAAAGTCACCGTCCTGGCCCGCCGCATCTCCACTGTCCGCTTCGGATCGTTTTCACCCGGATTGCTCGCCGGATCCGTCACGCGCGGCGGAGGCTCGACCGCGCGGTGTTCGAAGGCCATGGCTGTCGGAGGAACAAACCGGTGCGCCTTGGTGACGTCCGTGGGCGAATCACCAATCGGCTGTCCGCCGAGCAGCTCCACCAGCGCCGCATCCTCTTCTGCTTTCTCTTTCCGAAACGCCGCGGAGAGCTGACGACCCAACTCGTCATCGTCCATCTCCGGCCCCAGCTTCATCCGCAGCCGGCCCAACTCTTTTCCAAACTCACGCGCATCCGCGTAGCGATCGCGCGCCTCTTTGCGCAACGCTGTCGACAACACGTCGTCCACTTCGGGCGGGAGATCGTTGCGATGCCGCGACGGCGGCTCCCAGTACGGATTCGCCGCGCGACGCCAGCGCTCCAGCGGGTCGCCTTTCTGCGGAAGCCACATCCAGGCAAACAGCTCCCAGAGCGTGACGCCCAGCGAGTAGATGTCCGCGCGCCCATCGACAATCTGCTTCTGCGCCTGCTCGGGGGACATGTACGTGAGATTCCCAATCACCACGCGCGGCGCCGTCTGCGATTCCTTCAGGGTCGACTGAGCCGCGCCGAAGTCGATGATCTTCACCTCCCCCTGGTAGCCCACGCAGACATTCGCCGGAGAGAGATCGCGGTGGACCAACTGCAGCGGACTGCCCTCTTCGTCCACCGCTTCGTGCGCGTACGCCAGCCCCTGACAGATCCGCTCGCCTAGGAGAAGAATCGCCGGCACCGAAAGCTGCTGCTTTCGTTCGCGCAGGCGGCGCGCGAAGCGAGAGATGGTCTTTCCCTGCACGTACTCCATCGTCAGGAAGTATTCGCCGGCGACCTCGCCCATCGCGTAGACGCGCGCGATGTTCGGGTGGTTGAGCCGAACCACCACTTTCGATTCGTCGATGAAGCGCTTGATGAAGTTCTGGTTCTGGACCAGCTGACTCAGAACTTTTTTGACGACACAGGCGCGGGGTTGAGCAGCGCTCTCATCACGCGCAAGGAAGACCTCTCCCATGCCGCCGGCGCCAATACGGCGCAGCAATTGGTAGCGCCCAAAAGGCACTGGACCTTCTTCCTCGGCTGCGACCGTCGCCTCCCTACCCGGGCCCGGCTCCATGGCGACGGATAAAGCATAAAAGTGGCGCGCGTACGAGGAGCGTCGCCGGTGTGCCCCTCGCCGTAGCTTACGTTTCGAGGGCTTCGTCGTGACCCGAAGGACGGTCTCACCGTTGCCCACAGGCGCGCTTTGTGGCGGTGCGCTTCAAGAGAGCAAAGTGCTGTTGACCGTGACGACGCCCGCTCTGAAGATCAGTGGCCCCAGCACTACCAGCGAATTGTGTTTGCTGGTGATTGGCGAGACCAATTTCCACTCCCATCCACTGCCCGAACAGGGCGAGTTGGTGATTGGCAGCGCCTCTGGCTGCGACCTGGTGGTGAGCGACGGCAGCGTCGGCGAAAGACACGCGCTGCTCACGTTGGGACCCGCGCTGACGATCACCGATCTGGGCAGCAACCGCGCCACGGCGGTGGGCACGCAGCAGCTTCCGTCGCGCGAGACGGCGCCCCTCACGCCGGGCGAGATGTTTCGTCTGGGCGGCGTGATGTTGCTGGTGCAGCGCCGAGTGCGTTCCGAGAGCCGGCGCATCTGGACCAACGGCTACTTTGAGATGCGCGTGGAGGAAGAGTGCCTGCGCGCTGAACGCTACGGCCGCGGCTTCACCCTCTTGCGCATTCGCGTTCAGACCGACGTTCCGTCCGAGGTTTTGGAGGAGCGCCTCTCGCGCATGGTCCGCTCGGTGGACATCGTCGCGTCGTACAGCACGCACGCGTACCAGATTCTCCTCTGCGAAACTGAAGGCACCGGCGCGGACTTCGTCGCCACCCGGCTCAAAGCGGGCTTGAGCGAGTTGGGCCCTGTGTCGCTGAAGACGGCGCGCTACCAAGTGGACGGTCGCAGCGCGGATCAACTTCTCGCCGCGCTGGGCGATTCCTTGGCCGCGCCGCGACGAGAAGCTGCCTCATATGGCCCGGTGCCTGGGCACAGCCCCATGGGAGATCTGCGGCAGCTGGTGAGCCGAGTCGCCGCGAGCACCATCAACGTCCTCGTCTTCGGCGAGACCGGCGTCGGCAAGGAGCACCTCGCGTCGGAGGTGCATCGCCTCTCGCCGCGCGCGCGCAAGATCTTCCTCGGCATCAACGTGGCCGCGCTGCCGGAGACGCTGCTCGAGTCCGAACTTTTCGGTCACGAGCGCGGCGCCTTCACCGGCGCGGTGGCGGCGAAGGCAGGCCTCATCGAATCCGCGGAGGGCGGCACGCTGTTCCTGGACGAAGTCGGCGAGATGCCGCTGTCCACCCAAGTGAAGTTGCTCCGCATGTTGGAGACGCGCGAAGTGCTGCGCGTAGGTGGCACCAAGCCCAAGCGCGTCGACGTTCGCCTCGTTGCTGCGACCAATCGAGATCTCGAAGCCGCCGTCGCCGAGGGCGGCTTCCGGGAAGACCTCTACTTCCGCCTCAACGGCGTGAGTCTGCTCGTCCCGCCGCTGCGTGAGCGCGTCTCCGAGATCGAAGGGCTGGCGCGCGCGTTTGTTAAGGAAGCCACGGTGAAGTTCGAGCGCGGTACCGAGGCCGAGCTCTCGCTGGACGTGATTCAACTTCTCGAGCGCTACCACTGGCCGGGAAACATCCGAGAGCTGCGCAACGTCATGGAGCGCGCCGTCGTCGTCTGTGACGGTCCCATGATCACGCGCGAGCACCTTCCCGTGGAGAAGCTGAACGCGACGTTTGTGGCGCGTAAACCGGTCCAGCATCACCTGCAGAAGCGCGTCGCCGCGGCAGCGCCCACGCCGCCTCCCGCGGATGATCCACGTCAGCGCATCATCGACGCCCTCGCCAAGTGCTCAGGCAACCAGACGCGCGCCGCACAGCAGCTGGGCGTGTCGCGCCGAACGCTCGTGAACTGGATGACGTCGTACTCCATCTCCGGGCCTCGCAAACAACGGGCGTAGTTGCACATCCCGGCTCGCATGCGCTGCGCGCGGTGAGCAGTGCTGCGCAACAGCGATTCCGCAAACCCTAACAACTTCTGAAGCCGGCCCCGAGCACGTGGCTTGCTAACCCCCAGCGGAGAGCTCGCGTTGCAAAGCGAGCCGGAGCCCGCGTGTCCGTCCCTACTTCGTCGCACTATCCCTACATTCCCGTTGATGGCCAGACCGCGCGTACCTTGGAGACCTTCTCAGGCGCAGTCCTGATGTTCGAAGCGCCCGCGCCCATCCTCGCTCGCATCCCCACCCTCACGCACAACACGGACAGCACGCTCCAGCGTCCCGCGAGCAATCGCCAAGTGATCGCGCCGCTGTCGCGCCGTTTCTCCCTGCCCACCCAGCCCTTCGTCCTGGGCCGTGGCGTGCGCAGCGACGTCGTGCTGCCGTTCGAAACCGTCTCGCGTACGCACGCATTCATCGACGAAAGGACGCCGGGCGAATACCTCATCTACGACAACCATTCGCGCAACGGCGTGATCCTCAACGGCGAGCTGCTGCCCCCCGACCAGTGGGTGTCTCTCCCCGATGATGCGATGTTGATGTTTGGCGAGCTGGAGATTTCTTTCCTCGTCAAAGAATCACTGTTGGCGGAATTGAACGCCGAGCTGAAGGCAGCTCGCTGACAGCGCGCCGCCGGATGCGCGACACTGCGCGTCCATGGCGACGTGGAAGCCCTCACTCATCACTGGCGTCGATCTTCGGAAGCTGCCGCTCACCGCGGAAGAAGGGTTCGTCGCGTCGCGCTTGGATGGGACCACGGACCTGCGCGGATTGATCGCGCTCACAGGGTATGGGCCGGAAAAGATCGACGCCGCGCTGGAGAGGCTCGTCTCCTTCGGCGCGATCACCCCCGCGGAGAGAACGCCTGCGCCGCCCGTGCGGCTCTCCGTGGAGAACACCCCGCCGCCCATCGCGCCGCTCGGGCTTGAGTTCACGCCGGTGCCCGCCGCGCTGAGAACGCCGAGACCGAAGCCGTTGACCGCGACGCCCGCGCCAATGGAGTTGTCCGTCGCAGGCGATGGCACGCAGGAAGACAGCCACTCGACCGTCGACGAGAGCGCGGACGACACGCGGCGGGAAGAAGACGAGGAGCCAGATCAATCCGGAACACACCGCGCGCTCTTCGAGGGAGCCCTGCACGCGCTCCCCGGTGAAGAGCGAGCCCTTCGAGCATTGAAGGCGAGCGAGCCCGAGCTCTCCGCGCTCTGCTACGACCCGCTTCCAGGGGTCGTGCACGCGTTGCTGGACAATCCACGCTTCGGTCCCGTGCACGCGCGTCTCGTGGCGCGACACCACGGAACCGCGGCCGGACTCGAGGCATTGGGAGCAAAGGCCGCGTTCACTGCGGACATCGGAGTGCGGCGCGCGCTGGTGAGAAACCCGCAGCTCCCCGCCGGACTTTTTCGACGTTTGTACTCATCACGTCGATTGTTGGAACAATTCCAACTCACCGTGTCTCGAGATCTGCCAGAGCAGACGCGTCGGACCTCGCGAGAAGTCATGCGCGCGCGCTTCGCGAACACCGTCGCGGAGGAACGCGTCGAGTTGATCATGAGGACCGAAGGACGCGCGCTCGCTCCACTTTCGGGGATGCCCGTAGACGGCAAGACCGCCGCCATGCTCTGCGGCCGAACCTACGCGTCAACCATTTTGGTGCAGAACATCGCGCGGTGGAGCGCTGCCCCGCCTCCGCTGATCCAGCATTTATTGCGACAAGACGTCGTCCGCCGGTCCCCTCTGTTGCGGACCTTGCTTCAGAGACATCCCAACGCGCCCGCGGAAGCAAAACGCTGATTGCGTTTAGGAAGGTAGTCGTTTCAACCACCAGAGCACGTCGCTGTGGCGATCGCGGAGAACGGAACGACCTTCCGTGACTCCGGAAGGCGCGCTGCCCGCCGACATTGTCCCGTTCAAGATTGACGACGCCGCGGCACCTTGCGCTCGCTGGTCTGCCCGCTCTGCTCGGGCCTCGCGCGACGCGCAGAACAGTAGCGTCAAAACTGCAACGAGACACCTTTCACATTTCACTCGTGAAAGGCGTCGGGTCATGCGCGCTCGCGCGAAAGTGCCTCGCGTTCAACAGGTTACCCCCGAGTAGCACTTGGCCAGGCCATTGCACAACTATCACTCGCGATGAGGGCGGGCCGCCTTTCCCCCCACTGGCGAGAGCCATTTTTCATCTTCTGAGTTTGAGTTCATGAGCGGATGCTCGCGCTCGCTCTCATCGCGATTTTTCCTCCGGCACTGACCGACGTTCTTGGGTGTTGGTCGGTCGCCAACGTTCGAAGGGAAAATTCAGTCTCGGATTAGTCAGCCTCTCGTGTGGTCACGTGAAGTAGCTGGCGCTGACAGATCATCCCTTCTAGAACGACCGCGCTTGATTCCGCTCTTCACTCACGCGACGCCGGCATTCATTTCGAGTGTTGACTTTCCCCTCCGCTCATTGTCTAGGGCGACCTGTGTGACGCACTGGGTCACACTGCTGGTAAGCCTCTCGTAACCGACGGCAAAATGGGCCCACTCTTCCCGCGCTGGACCAATTCTCTCTCCAGGGCTTCGGCTCTGGCCCTGCTCGCCACGCCTGCGATCGCGGTGGCGGCGCTGATGCTTTACGTCCGCAGCCCGTTCGTCACGGGGCAGGACATTCAGCGCGAACAGCCGGTGCAGTTCGATCACCGTCACCACGTGGCGGATGAAGGGATCGATTGCAGGTACTGTCACACGACGGTGGACAGCGCGCCGACCGCGGGCATTCCTCCGCTCTCCACCTGCATGTCTTGCCACGCGCAGATCTGGAATCAGAGTCCGAAGCTGGAGCTGGTGCGCGAGGCCTACTTCACGGGGATGCCGCTGAAGTGGAACCGGGTCCACAACCTTCCCAACTTCGTCTACTTCAACCATTCGATTCACGTGAACAAAGGCGTGGGCTGCGTTGCCTGCCACGGCCGCGTGGATCAGATGGCGGCGATCATGCAAGCCCAGCCGCTGACGATGCGCTGGTGCTTGGACTGTCACCGCGATCCTGGCCCCAACCTGCGTCCGCCGGAGCTTGCCACCAGCATGACGTGGGAGCCGCCGGAAGGGGCTGAAGGCGCCGCGTTGGCGCAGCAGCTCATTCAGAGCAATCAGGTCCACTCTCGCACCAGCTGCAGCACCTGCCACCGATGAGCGCTCCGACCTCTTTTTCTCTTCCTGTCCTCAGTGCGAACGGGGAATCCCTCGCCCCTGCCGTCGGTGATCCAACGCCTGCGCCCAACCTCTCTGGTTCTCCGTTTGATCGCGAGTACTGGACGAGCATCAACGAGAAGGTGAACGGCTACACGCACGACGAGATCGGCCCGGAGTTTCCGCAGGGCGCGGATGAGCTCAACGGCGTGGGTCGGCGCGACTTCGTGAAGCTGATGGGCGCGTCGCTCGCGTTCGCGGGCGTCACGGGATGCACCAGCCCGACGCGCGAAAAGATACTTCCGTACAACCACAAGCCGCCGGAAGTGACGCCGGGCAACGCGCTCCACTACGCGACGGCGTTCACGGTGGATGGTCACGCGACGGGTCTGTTGGTAACGGCGTTTGAAGGTCGCCCCACCAAGGTGGAAGGCAATCCGGATCACCCAACGACGCTCGGTGCGTCTGGCATCGCGGAGCAGGCGTCACTGCTTCAGCTCTACGATCCCTCCCGCGCTCGGCTGATCAAGCGTCAGGGGCTGAATGCGTCGCGTACGTCTTTGCGTGATGCGTTGGGACAGAAGGGACGCGCGTTCGCTCAGAAGGGTGGCGCGGGACTGTCATTCCTGCTCGAGCCCACCAGCTCTCCGCAGCTGATCGCTCAGAAGGCGGCGCTGCAGGAACGTTTCCCGCGCGCGAAGCTCTACACGTACGCGCCCGCGTTCTCGCAGGCGTACGAGGGCACCAAGCTCGCCTTCGGTGCTCCTCTCCAGGCACAGTGGGATCTGAAGCGCGCGGATGTGATTGTTTCTCTCGACTCGGATTTCTTGGAAGCGCGGGGGGAGAACATCGCGCTCGCCCGAGCGTTCGCGGATCGCCGCGTCCCTCCGGCCCCGATGAACCGACTCTACGTGGCGGAGTCTCGCCTCTCTGTCACGGGGATGAGCGCGGATCACCGGCTGCGGGCGAAGCCGAGTCAGCTTCATCCGCTGGCGCTCGCTCTCGGCGCCGCGGTGGGCAAGCGCACGGGCTCCGATGCGCTCAACCGTCTTGCTGGCACGGTGCGTGGGGCGGGGCTGGACGCGAAGCAGACGACTTGGGTGGAAGCAGTCGCGGATGACTTGGTGAAAGCGCGCAGCGCGGGTGTGATCTTGCCGGGCGCTCGGCTGGAGCCCGCTACCCAAGCCGTGGTTCACGCGATCAACGTCGCGCTTGGCTCTACCGCCGCTCGCTTCAAGAAGCCGGTGATCGACGACGTGTCCGCGGGCCCCTCTTCACTCAAGGCACTCACTGACGCGATTCGCGCGGGCAGCGTGGACACGTTGATCATCACTGCGGTGAACCCGGCGTATGCGGGCTTCGCGGACGTGGACTTCGCGGGGCTGCTGCAAAAAGTCCCGCTCTCCGTCTACCACTGTCTCTTCGAGGACGAGACGGCGCCGCTCTGCTCGTGGGTGGTCCCGGCCACGCACACGCTGGAGTCGTGGGGCGATACGCGCGCCAGCGACGGTACGGTCTCGCTGGTGCAACCGCTGATCACTCCGCTCTTCGGAGGACTGACTCAGGCACAGCTCTTCTCGCTGCTGCTCGGGGAGAAGGACGACAAGGAGCTCTCGCCTTACGATCAGCTGCGCGCGCACTGGCGTGGGGTGCGTGGCGACTCCGGCTTCGAGCGCGCTTGGGAAAATTGGCTGGCCACGGGCATCGTCGATGAGCCGGTCACAGGCTTCGAGGCGCCTGCGCTGGATGGCGCGGCGGTGGCGAACGCGGCGACTCGAGTGAAGGCAGGCGGCGAGGGGCTCGAGCTGACCTTCGTCACCGACTACAAGGTCTACGACGGCCGCTTCTCCAACAACCCCTGGCTGCAAGAGCTTCCGGACCCCGTCACCAAGATCACCTGGGACAACGCGCTGCTAATGAGCACTGCGACGGCGAACCGTTTGTCGCTGGAGCTCAACGACGTGGTGGCGCTCACGGTCCGCGGCAAGTCGATTGAGCTGCCGGTCTACATTCTCCCCGGCCACGCGGATGACGCGCTCACGGTGTCGTTGGGCTACGGCCGCGAAGGCTCGGAGCGGATCGCTCGGTTGATTGGCGCGTCCGCCTACGCGCTTCGTCACTCGGACTCACCCTGGTGGGAGACGGGTGTCACGGTTTCCAAGGTGAAGCGTTCGCACAAGCTCGCCATCACCCAAGAGCACTGGAAGATGACCGCGGGTCCGGATGATCCGCGTCCCAAACCGGCGCTGGAGACGACGCT
>JBQTKE010000381.1:0-3450 GCA_052386435.1 Myxococcaceae bacterium | reverse complement strand
ACGCGCAAGACAATCGCGTCCACGCTGTTGTCTTCCGACGCGTTCTTGATCGCGCGAATCACAGTCTCCGCACCGGCGATCTCTTCAAGTCCCAAAGGATCGCCGCGGCTCTTCCCACCAGCGATGTTGCCGAGGATCGGGATGATCGCGATGCGGTTGCGCTCGCCCCAGCGCGTGTCTCGGGTGCCGCGAGGACGGTACTCCGGATCGAAGCGGGTCCCAGGAAGCAGCTCAGTGACCTTGGTGTCCAGCTCTTCCGAAGTCACGATGCCGTCGATCAGCCGCAGCGCCACCGCGCGCGACGGGGTGATCAAACCTTCCTTGAGCACCGCCGCGAACTGCTCTCGCGTGATGCCACGGCCTTGCGTCACCGCCGTCTCGTACTGGCGGATGTCGGTGTTGAGATACGCCTCGATCGTCTCGCGCTGCTCTTTACTGAGCGCCGTTCGGGTGAGCTGATCCGGCGCATTCTTGTACGCGCCCACTCGGGCAACATCCCAGCTGACGCCCAGCTTCTCCATCGTCCCGCCAAAGAAAGTTGGGTTGGCCGCGAAGCCGTTGATGAAGAGGTTCGCTTCATTCACCGCATAGATGCGGTCCGCCGCGGACGCGAGGTGGTATGCGTTGTCTTCCGCGGAGAGCAGCACCGCGATGACTTTCTTCCCGGAGCTGCGCAGCGCAAGCACCGTCTGGCGCAGCTCTTCCGCCTTGCCCAGACCCGCGTGGGGGAGTCCGTCGATCTTCAGGACCACCCCCTTGAGGCTGGGATCTCGAACCGCGTTGTAGAGCGTGCGGGTGAGGCGCACGTATGGATCATCCGAGGAGAGGCCGAGCAGCACGGCGGTTGTGCTGCTTCTGCCGGAGAGGACGTCGTCCACGTCGATCATCGCCACCGTTCCAGCGGACAGACTGATCGCGGAGTACTTGGCAGCGGACGCGCGCAGGGCCACCACGTGATCGAGACCACCCGCGCCGCCACCGCCGGTGTAGCTCAACCCGACGTGCGGCGTATTGAGGGTGAGGCCGACCTGGACGAGCAGCGAATCCGCGGGACGAAAGCCGTGCGACACGCCCGCGCTGATCACCAGACCGCGGAGGATCTCTGCCTGAAGCGTATACGCCATGCGACCGCCCGCGGCGCCGCGCAGATCATCGAAGAGGTAGTCGACGCCCAAGGAGTAGCGCTCGCCCAACGGACGGACGCCGACACCGAAGCCGTATTCGCGGGTGAGACGCGTGGCGCCCTTCGACCAGGGATCGACGTTGCGAACCACCGCGGCGAAAGAGAAGTAGCGCGAAGGACGGCTGGAGAGACCGAAGTCGACGCTGTTGAGGCCGTCCAGATCCGGGTTATCCGACGAAGAGAGGAGGTGATACGCGAGGCCGAACGCGAGATACGGATTTCCCGCGGAGAGCGACCACGTGGTGCGCCGGTAGTCGGGCAGCGTGCCGCTGCGTACCCAATCAATTCCCAAACCCAAACCGAGACCGCCAAAGAGCGTATCGGCCAAGTAGAGCGAGTCGATGACGCGGTCCCGCCCGACGCTGCGCTCGTGCAGGTAATAGAGCTGCGGATCGCCGACGAAGGTGAGCCCCGCGGGGTTGACGGCGGGGGCGGTGGCTTCGTCAATCAGCGAGAGGGAAGTGGGCGGCAGGGTGACGCCGCGGCCTTCGTAGCCGTGCTCCACCGCGTTGGTCTGGGCCAAGGCGGCGGAGGCGATCAGAACGAGCAGAGCAGTCAGTCGCGGCATAGGCGCGCGACTCTACATGGATCGACGCTTCGTCCCGCGCTTTCTCGCGGGTTGTTCCCTCGCGGCAAGAATGCCGGCCTGTTCGAAGTAGAGGAACGTGCTCCAAAGGCTCAACCGGAGGGCGGGAAATGAGAGGACTGACGCTGGCTTCGCTGTGCCTGCTCGGCTTCGCGGCGGGCTGCGAAGAGGACAAACACGAAGAACGGAAGGAAGCCACGGCCACGCCGGTGAAGCTCGCCATGGATCCGAATGATCTGATGAAGGAGGGCGCCCTGGCTGAAGTTCAGAAGGCGCTGGGAAAGACGGAGTTCAAGCGCGTATGGGCCGAAGGAAAGTTGGACCAGGACTCCTCGGCGGCGCTGCGAAAGTTTCAGGAGTTGTGCCATCGCTGGCTCGCGAACCGGCGACCGCGTCAGCGTACGCGACTGGTGTGCGCTGAAATCTTCAGCGGCCAAACCCCTTGATTTCTTTACTTTGGATCGACCGCCGGTATAGTCCCGCCGGCTGCTACAGGTCTGGGAGCGCTGCAACATCGAGCCAAGTGACTGAGATTCTTGGTTTTCCGGTGTCCGGCGAGCCTCTTCATGACTGAACAACTGAGCAATCCAGGGTCAGCGAATTGAGAAAATCAAACGCGGCAAAGCGGTTGGACGAAGCGGATGTGGCGGTGGCTCCGGTCCCCAAAGGCGGGAAGGGCGGTGGAGGAAAAAAGGGGGGCGGCAGCTCGGCCCAGGGTGGTGGTGGTGGCGGCTATCTGCCCACGACGTTGGCGGAAGAGGCGCGCCGCCGGTACCTGAACTACGCGCTGTCGGTGATCACGTCCCGCGCGCTTCCAGACGTTCGCGACGGGCTCAAGCCGGTGCAGCGCCGAATCCTCTACGGCATGTACCGGGACTTTCGGCTCACCTACGACGCGAAGTACCAGAAGAGCGCGAAGGTCGTCGGTCAGATCATGGGTCAGTACCACCCGCACGGCGACTCGGCGATCTACGACGCGCTGGTCCGCTTGGCGCAGGACTTCAGCCTCCGCTACCCGCTGGTGCAGGGGCACGGCAACTTCGGTTCGCTCGACGGCGATGCCGCGGCGGCCATGCGTTACACCGAATGCCGGCTGGAGAAGATCTCGTCGGAGATGTTGACGGAGCTGGCGCAGCGCACGGTTCCAATGCGGGCGACGTACGACGGCACCAGCAACGAGCCGGTGGTCATTCCCGCCCGAGTGCCGCAGCTGTTGATGAATGGGACGACGGGCATCGCCGTGGGCATGGCGACGAACATCCCGCCGCACAACATCAATGAATTGATCGACGCGTGCGTGGAGCTGATCAGCCACCCGAAGCTGGAGACGAAGGATCTCCTCAAGTTCATCAAGGGTCCGGATTTCCCCACGGGTGGACAGGTCCTCAACAACAAGCGCGAGCTCAAGGAAATCTACGAGACGGGCCAGGGATCGATCCGCATCCGCGGTGAGTGGGACATGGAAGAGCTCCCGCGCGGCGGCAAGCAGATCATCGTCACGTCGGTTCCGTACACGGTGAACAAGTCGAACCTGGTGATGAAGTTCGGCGACCTGGTCCGTGAGCGAAAGCTGACGCCGCTGGTCGACGTGCGCGACGAGTCCACCAAGGACGTGCGCATCGTTCTGGAGATCAAACGCGACGCCAATCCAGAGATGGTGATGGCGTACCTGTTCAAGCAC
>JBQTKE010000380.1:0-7931 GCA_052386435.1 Myxococcaceae bacterium | reverse complement strand
CGGAGGCGTGTTGGTGGGCGGGCGGGTCGAGGCGCGCAAACAAGGGGGGCCCTTCCGACAGGGGTTCATCGGGCCGCAGTACGAGCTTTCGCGCTTCGCCGGGGTAGGAGAGAACGGCCTCCCGCTGGCACAGGAGCGGCTCCCGGACAGCTTCTCCGGCTACGGCCAGCTCGCCATCTCCATGGGCCCGGAGCTTCCGCACAAAGGGCAGACCAGGTTCTTTGTCGCCACGGGCTTCGAGCACTTCTCCTTCGGTCGCACCGACCTGGACCTTGAGCTCACGGTGCGCACCTTGAACGACCGCTTGGCGATCACCAGCCGTGTCACCGCTGTAGGTCTGGGCATCAACCCGCGCTTCAACGTGACTCTGGATGGCCGGTTCCGCTTTGCTTACTCTCTGTACGCGCTGGCATCCGGTGGGACCGCGGACTTTCCGCAGCTGGATTCAACGTTGGCGCGCAGTGTCTTTGTGACGTTCGGGTTCGGGGTGGACTTCGAACGATGAGAGGTCGCACCGCATGACCGCCGTCGCCATTCCCAGCTCTACCGAAACTTCGGCGCTCGACAAGGTTGTCGCGCGCGTCAAGGACGGCGCCGCAACTTTTGCGCGACTCTCCCTGCGTGAGCGCCTTCTGCTTTTGGAACAGCTGCGGCGCGGCTACCACGAGATCGCCGAGCAGAGCGTGGTGTTGGCGTGCCAAGCGAAAGGCTTGGATCCCAATTCGTCCGTCGCGGGCGAAGAGTGGCTGGCGGGACCGATGCCGGTGCTGCGCAACTTGCGACTGCTGATTGAGAGCCTGCAGGACATCGAGCGGATCGGCGTTCCGAACATTGATCCCAAGTGGATCAGCAAGCTCCCTGACGGACGCATCACCGTGCGGGTCTATCCAACGAATGCGCTCGACGCGGCGCTGCTGGGCAAGACCACCGCGGAAGTTCACATGCAGCAGGGGATCACCGCCGAGAACCTGCGCGAGCACCAGGCGTCGTTCTACCGAAAGCCGCACCCGGGAAAGCTCTGCGTGGTGTTGGGCGCGGGGAACGTGAATGCGATTCCGCCCACGGATGTCCTCCAGAAGCTCTTCGCGGAGGGCACGGTCTGCGTGCTCAAGATGAACCCGGTGAACGCGTACATCGGGCCGCTCCTCGAGCGAGCGTTTCGCGCGGCGATCGATCGCGGTTTTCTCGCGGTCGTCTACGGCGGCGCGGAAGAAGGCGCGCACCTCGTCAACCACCCGCTGATCGACGAAGTGCACATCACCGGCTCCGACAAGACCCACGACACCCTGGTGTGGGGACCGCCCGGTGCGGATCGCGAGGCGCGGAAGAAGCGCAAGGAGCCGCTGCTCAAGAAGGAGATCTCATCTGAGCTGGGCAACATCAGTCCGGTGTTGATCGTCCCCGGTCCCTATTCGGCGGCCGAGTTGGACTCGCAGTCCGCCCACATCGCCGGGATGGTCGCCAACAACGCGTCGTTCAACTGCAACGCGGCCAAGCTCTTGGTCACGCCGCAAGGCTTCGCGCAGCAAGAGTCACTCATCGCGGGAATTGAACGCGGTCTGGCGAGGGCGCCCGTGCGCAAGGCGTACTACCCGGGCGCGGAGGATCGCTGGAAGCAGCTCACCGACGGGCGCGCGGGCCTGAAGTTGGTGGGGAAGGCGGGCGCGGGAGAGTTGCCCTACGCGTTGATCCCGAACGTGGATCCTTCGCAGACCAACGACCGCGTCTTTCAGCACGAGCCCTGGTGCACGGTCCTCTCTCAGATGAATCTCTCCGCGGCGAATCCCGTTGCGTACGTGGAACAGGCGGTCTCGTTCCTCAACGACAAGGTCTGGGGCACCCTCTGCGCGACGCTGGTCGTACATCCCATGACCGCAGCGGATTCGCAGCTGGGGCCCGCGATTGAACGCGCCATCCGCGAGCTGCGCTACGGCACGGTCGCGATCAACACGTGGCCCGCCGTCGCCTTCGCGCTGATGTCCACGCCTTGGGGCGGTCATCCCAGCGCGACGCTGGAGAACATCCAGAGCGGCCTCGGGTTCGTGCACAACACGTTCATGCTCGAGGGAATTGAGAAGTGCGTGGTGCGTGGACCGGTGAGGCCTGCTCCGGTCAATCCTTGGTTCGCCGGTCACCGCACGCTCGACAAGTTGGGACGGCGCTTGGTCGAGATGGAGTGGAATCCGAGTTGGCTGAAGCTGCCCGCCATCGCGGCTGCGGCGCTCGGAGCGTAACAGCCTACGCGTGTACGAGCAGGCAGCTTTCCTTTGCCAAGATCTTCAGGCGGGGATTGCTTCCGGGCTGCACGTCGAGCGTCTCAATGCGACGCCCTCGGAAATGCTCGCCGACTTCCGACTCTGAGACGGAGAACGGCGGGCCGTTCATCTGCTCCTGCGGATAGTCAAAGGTGACGACGAGTCCAGGTCCGGAGGTCAACGTGCGCAGGTGCTTCACGTAGCGAGGCCGCAGGTCGGGCGGCAACGCGATCAACGCGGCGCGATCGTAGAAGCCATCGAGAGGGCCCGTGTCTTCCGCGGTCACTGCGAAGAAGTCACCGGCGATGAGCGTGATGGATCCACTTTGGTGAATCTTGAGCGGCCCGCGTTCGCGTCGTGTCGGGGTGAGCTGGTGTTCCTTGAAAAACGCAATGACCGCGTCCTCGACCAACTCCACGCCGATGACGGTGTGGCCTTGATCGGCGAGGAACTTGAGGTCTTCCGCCTTGCCGCAAAGAGGCACCAACAACCGTGGTGCCCCCTTGAGCGCGGGGAGATGTTTCTCAAGCAGGTGGTTGGGACGTCCTTCATGAAAGCCAATCCGTCCCTCGCGCCACCGCGCCGCCCAATCTTGTTGCATGGGCGGCTTCTACACCGTGTCAGTCCATCAGCGGAACCGTCTCACGTACGGTGATCGGAATCTCAGCGGTCCCCGGCTCGCGGCGAATTGCGGTCGCCATCAGATGTTCGCCCGTGGGATGAAACTGGTGGAACTGCCAGCTCTCCGGGTCGTCCAAGATCTTTGGCCCAAACGAGATGCGAATGGGCTGCGCCTCCAAGTGGAAGCTGAATTGGTCCAGCGGCAGCGCCAGCCCCATTCCGCGCGCCTTGATGTACGCCTCCTTCAAGGTCCAGTACTCGAAGAAGCGCGGCCGCCGCTGCGCCTCGGGCAACGCGTTGAGCGCGTCGACTTCAAAAGGGGAGAAGAAGCGATCCGCGATGGCGACCGTCTCTCCGCGCCGCTCCCGCGGTTCGACATCCACACCGAGCTCGCGATCAATCGAGACCAGACACGCGACGAGACCGGTGGTGTTGGAGAGGTTAAAGCGCAAATGAGCGCCTTCGCGCGGCTCCAACACGTGCGGACACCCGTGCTCGTTCGCACCAAAGCGCCAGGCCGACGGAGGCACGTCGACGTAGCGAGACAACGTGGTGCGGGCCAGCGCGCGGGTCAGCAGAAATTCACGGCGGTTGTTCTCGAAGCGGTAACGGTCGTGGCGGTCGCGCTCTTCAGGGGTCATCATGCCCCAGTACGCGGAGAGCAGCGCGGGCTCGTTGATGCGCTCCGGCCGCACCCACCACAGATGGGCTTCACCAGGCGCGAGCGTGATGCGGTTCCGAGGCATCGTCGGCGTAGGATAAAGCATCTTCGCACCTTCGCGAGAGAGGCACGGTTGGTCGACTTCAAGAAGTGGCTGCCCCTCTACAAGCCCAGACCCGCCGCGCGCTTGCGCTTGATCTGCTTCCCCTTTGCGGGAGGTGGCGCGCAGGCGTATCGAGG
The DNA here is from genome assembly GCA_052386435.1 of Myxococcaceae bacterium. Taxonomy (GTDB): domain Bacteria; phylum Myxococcota; class Myxococcia; order Myxococcales; family Myxococcaceae; genus JBQTKE01. The sequence goes on along the minus strand of JBQTKE010000380.1, from coordinate 4,154 downwards.
TTGGGACAAGACCCTCCCCGAAGACATCGAAGTCTGCGCGTTGAGCCTGCCCGGTCGAGAGCTCCAGTACTCCGCGCCGCCGTTCACGGACATGTCGCTGGTGGTGGATGTGGTCGATGACCTGCTCACGTCTCTGATTGAAGACAAGCCGTTCGCCTTCTTCGGCTACAGCCTGGGCGCGGTCATCGCCTTTGAGCTCGCGCGAAAGCTGCGCCGCGAAGATCGCGCGCTGCCCGAGCATCTCTTCGTCGCCGCCGCCCCCGCGCCGCACCGTCGCGAGCGCGTGCGAAAGATCGCCGGTCTGCCGCTGCCTGAATTTGTCGCGTCGCTGCGTAAGCTGGACGGGACACCCAGTGCGGTGCTCGATCACGAGACGTTGATGGAGGCGCTGGCACCTACGCTGCGCGCCGACTTCCAGGTGGTGGAGGGATACACGTATCAACCCGAGGAACCGCTTCGTGTTCCTTCGACCGTCCTCTGGGGAAACGCGGATCCTTCGGTGCGTGAGGATGAAGCCGAAGCTTGGCGCGAGCTGCTCATTCCTTCCACGCGCGTCGACTTCGCGGGTGGTCACTTCTTCATTCAGAAGCGGCTACCTGACGTGCTGAGCCTCGTCGCGCGAACGCTCACATAGCCGGCACTTGCCGCTGACAGGCAGGTTCACCGGAGCATTGGCGGTGGAAGTGTTCGTGCCGGGAGCGCCGGGGTTGAGCACCACGGTGCCGCTGGGCAATGCATTCTGAAAGGCGCTCCATCCGGCCCAGGCCTGGACGTTCGGGTCGAGCTGTCCCGACGGATCCACGATAACGCCCACGCCGCGGGCTTGGACGTCTGCTTGCGCCAGCTGCAGCGAGCTGTACGTGAGGAACGCGCCGTTGGTGAGCGGAGCGTTGTTGTTGGCGGTCAGGTTGCCCGCGTACTGCTGCGGAATCCAGACGTTGTACTGACCTGCGACGAGCGCGTTCGAAATGCTGGTGTTGGCCATGGCGGTTCCCTAGACGCGTCAGGCTGCGATGAAGCGGTGGTTCCCGGCGCCGCCGCTGTTCACGCCTTGGTCGTGTCCAGACGCCGGCCAAGCGACGCGCACCGCGAGCGGAGTGTCCGGGCCTACGGTCGTCCCTGGAGCAATCAACGAGAGCGTGTTCGACAGCTCGGTGTAGTCGAGGTCGAAGATCGCGTCGTGCACGTAGCCTGTCGGCGCCATGGAAGACGAGCCCAGGTTCTTAATCTTCATCTCGCTGCCGCCGACGTTGGCGAAGAGCTCGTACTGCATGGTCTCGTTCATCTGCATTCCGTGCGTGCGAATGGCGATCTGACAGCCGCCCTGCTTGGCCTGCCCGTAGATCTTCAGGATGTCCGCCACGCCGCCGCTGTAGGGCTGATCCGGGTTGGTTGGAGTGGGAGGCGGCCAGGTCAGCGCGGGGGGCGGGCCATACGTCGCGGCCTGATCCCACTTCTGACCGTTCACATCGTACTTGCCGGCGGTGTCGTAGATGACGCCGACGGCGCGCTGGGTGACGTGGTCCTGCGCCTCTTGCAGCGAGTTGAAGGGGAGGTACGCTCCAAGCGGGAACTTGGTGTAGTCGGTGACGCCGATCGTGCTCAGCCACTGCTGAGGGAACCAGACGTTGTACTTGTTGGCAGTGATTGACGGTGTGAGCTGCGCGTTGGTCAGTTGCAGAATCGCGGTCTTCGCGTACGACCAAGGCTGGGTCGCGTCCGGCTTGCCCTGACTGTCCAGCACCACCCCCATGCCGCGCGCCTTCGCATGATCGATCGCCTCCTGGACGGTGGAGAGCGGCAGATACGCGCCGTTCGGAAACGCCGCGGGGTTGTTGATCCCAATCGAGGTCAGGTAGTTCCCTGGGAACCAGACGCTGGGCTTGTTGGCGGGCGCCTGCGTCACCAGCTGCGCGTTGGTGAGCTGAAGCACGAACGACATTGCCTGCGACCAGGGCTGCGTCGCGGTGGCCTTACCGTTGGGATCCAACACCACGCCGAAGGTGCGCTGCTTCGCGTGGTCCCGGGCTGCTTGCTCTGTGTCGAAGGAGAGGAACGCCCCGGAGTTCTCATACGGCGTCGGATCGTCCACGCCCAGGTTGTACGCGTACGCGCCTGGTACCCAGACGTTGAACTTGTTCGCCGTCGCGCTCGTGGTGAGGCGCACGTTCTCCAGCTGAGCACCGAACTGGTTGGCGCTGCTCCAAGGCTGGGTTGCCGCCAGCTTGCCCGCGGTGTCCAGCACGACGCCGAAGGTGCGCTGCTGAACGAAGGCTTGTGCTTCCTGCTCCGTGTCGAAGGACAGGTACCCCGAACGGTAGTACCCGTTGGGGGTGGTGAACTTCGTCATGTCGGTCAGCCCAACGCTGCCCATGTAATTGGCTGGAATCCAGACGTTGAACTTATTGGCCGTGGGCGACGTGCTGATCCGGTTGTTTTGCAGCTGCGAGATGTACTGCCCGGCCTGATTCCAGGGCTGTGATGCGATGGGCGCGCCGCTGACGTCCAGCACCACCCCGAAGCCGCGAAGCTTCGCGTGATCAATTGCCTCTTGCTGGGTGTTGAAGGCGAGGTACGCGCTGTTTTGCAGCGCCGGGACGTGACCCATGCCCAGGTTGCGCACGAGTTGCGATGGGAACCAGACGTGAAACTTGCCCGACGTGGGCTGCGGAGTGAGCTGGCCATTCAGAAGCTGGGGCGCGAACCGTGACGCCGTGGGCCAGATCTGCGTGGCGTCCAGCTTGCCACTGGGATCCAAGATCACGCCGAGGGAGCGCGTCTTCACGTGCGCCTGCGCTTCGGCCGCGGTCTTGAAAGAAAGATACGCGCCGCCTTGCGCGTACGAGGAGATCAGCGAGCTCGCCACGCCCAGCGACGTCCCATATTGCCCGGGGAACCAGACGTTGTACTCGTTCGCCGTCGGCTGAGCGCTCAGCCGGTGGTTCAGCGCCTGTCCCAGGTACTGCAGGCCCGTGGTCCAGCTCTGCGTGGGCAGCGGGTTTCCCGCGGTATCCAGGACCAACCCCATGGACGACTTGGCGTAGGTCTCCGCCGCTTGCTGGGTGTCGAACACGGTGAAGCTGCCGCGCGGGAACTGACTCTGGTTGGTGACCCAGTTCACAGGCAAGAACACGCTGAACTTACCCATCACCGGAAGGGCGACCGGCGCCGGCGGTGAGCTGGCGGTGGGGTTGGTCGTTCCCGGTGTCGTGGGGTTGAGCACCACCGCGCCAGTGGGCAGCGAGCTCTGGAAGGTGCTCCAACCGGCCCAGGCCTGGACGTTCGGATCGACCTGACCCGAGGGGTCCATAATGACGCCCACGCCCTTGGTCTGGACGTCCGCTTGCGCCTGCTGCAGCGAGCTGAAGGTGAGGAACGCGCCGTTGGTGAGCGGAGCGCCGTTGGTGGCGCTGATGTTGCTGGCGTACTGCGGGGGAATCCAGACGTTGTACTGCCCGGAGACGAACGTGTTTGAAATATTGGCCATGGTGTTACCTCAGTCGGTCTTTGGGTCTGGTAAGTGGGCGGTCATCAGCGGAGAGACCGCGTTGGGGTCGTCGGCATCCGCGACCATCCAGACGCGAATGCCACCGCCGCGCGTGGGCTCCGCGTGCACGCCTTCGATCTTGTGATCCGGCACGCTCCACAACTTCTCGACGTTGCCGTCAGCGGAGAGGATGCCCAAGCACGCACCCGCGAACTCACCGTCGGTGTACGACGACTGTGTGTCCTCGGCGACAGCGGAGAAGACGACGCGGCCATCGTCCAGCGGCGACGCGTCCGACAGGGTGAGCCCTACGCCGTTCACTTCGCCCAGCTCGAGCGGACGCACTTCACGAACCATGGAGTCGTCCAGCGGCTGACCCTGGGTGACCGCGTCCATCACGCTCTTCAAATCGAGATCGATGAGCGCATTCTTGCCGACACCCTGATTGCCGCGCTGGAACAGGCGCAGCCGATCGCCCAGCCGAACCGCGCCTTCCAAGTTCACGTCGGGGAACTGCTCGCCCAGCGAAGCGACCAGCGGTTTCATGTCGATGGGGTTCGGCGTTTTCTGCGGCTCGCCCTTCGCGTTGAGACCGAACACGACCGAGGTTTGCCGGTTCGGACCCGAGCCCGAAGCCAGCGTGAGCAACGCGCCGTGCGGCCAGCGC
>JBQTKE010000379.1:0-10115 GCA_052386435.1 Myxococcaceae bacterium | reverse complement strand
GGGACCCTCAGGCCGCGGCCGCCTTTTTTGCCCGCTGGACGGGGTGGACCCCTCTGCACGACAAGCTCGCCGCTCGGGTGAGGGACGCGGAACCGGTGAAGTACTGGCTGGTTCGCTATGAGGCACTCGGGGAATGATCTAGCTTCGCGCCCATGCTCGCGACCCGAATCCGCCAGAAGGAAAGCGCGTTTTATTTCGTCAGTTATAAAGTCCCTGACCTGCTCGCCAAGGCGCGGTTCGTCAGCCGGTACTACTTCGAAGGTGAGCAGCTGCCGTCCGAAGCGCCTGCCTCCGCCGACGAGGTGGCCAAGTTTGTCAGCGGCGTGGAGCGCAGTGAGGGTGCGTTTCAGCGTCTGGTGAATCGGCAGAAGATCGCCGCCATCGTCAACTTCTTTGAGACGGCCGTCACTCAGCCGCTGGTTCCGGGCGCGATTCTCTTGTTCACGGACGAGAAGCTGAAGTTCGAGCCACTGGGCGAATACAAGAGCATGGGCAACCTGCGCGAGCCGGAGGGGAAGTACCTCATCATTGACGGTCAACACCGCGTGGCGGGGCTGGGCTTCTACGGGAAGAAACACGAGCGCGAGGCGGATGGAATTGAAGTGCCCTGTCTCATCTTCGACGGGCGCAGCGCGGATTTCGCGACGGAGATGTTTGTCATCATCAACTCCACGCACACGCGCATCAACAAGAGTCACCTCGTCGATCTCGACGAGAAGGTCTCGTGGGAGAGCCCGGAGAAGAAGCTGGCCGCCAAGGTGGTCAATGGGCTGTACGAGAACGATGACTCGCCGCTGCGCTACAAGATCAACCGTCTGGGCGGGCGCTCCAAGCAGGAGAAGTGGATCCTCCAGAGTGAGCTGTACAATGAGCTGTACAAGTTGGTTCAGAACCGCGGGAAGCTGCTCAAGGCCCGGAACCTCAATCGGCCTGACAAGCTCTACTCGCTGGTTCGCGACTTTCTCGCCGGCGTGCGGAGCTCGATGGGGGAGCTTTGGGGACAGAACGACAAGTTCATGTTCACCCGCGATGTGACTTTGAAGGCGATGATCCGTGTGCTCGCGGACCTGCTGAAACAGAAGAAGATCACGGACGCGTGGTCAGACCAAGGCGCCCCCGCCTTCGCGAAGTTGACCAAGGCCTGGGCAGAAGATGCTCAGCGTTTCCGCAATGAGGGGTTCTACGAACGCTTCGCCGCCAAGGGTCAGCTGGAGCGCGTGCGGCGGATCCACTTGGAGCTGACTCGCGCGCTCGGTCTCGAGCCGGAGGACGCGGCGGAAGAGAGTTGAGCGACCCGGCCAAGGCGCGACCCAAGTCAACCTCGCGGTGTGGTTCCCGTCGAAGCAGCTCAAGTCAGCTCGTGGACGTTGCGTCCTCCCATTGGCCGTAAAGCGCCGCGTCATGGGTGTGCGCACCCAAGAGCGTTCTGCAGCTGACGACGCCCTCCTCCCGTGGACGCGAGTCATCTTCGCCTCAGCTTGCTCACCAGTGCCATGAGTCCCAGCTTCACGCCAGGCGGGGTGACGCGTGGCGCGACTGGTGTCGCTGAATCGGTCCCGACTTCAGGTGCTGTCTCGTCCCGCAGAGCGGCGCGTGGCGGACTTGGTCGTGGACACGCTGGTGGAGCGCGGCGTCGACACGTTCTACGGCATTCCCGGCGGGGCGATCTCATCCGTCTACGACGCGCTGGTTGATCACGAAGAGCTGCGGGTGATCAACGCGAGGCAAGAGACCGGGGCGGTCTACATGGCGATTGGCCACACGCGCGCGATGGGCTCTCTGCCCTGCGTGTTGGTGACGTCAGGTCCGGGGATCATCAACGCGCTCACGGGAATCGCCGCGGCTCAAGCAGATGGCGTCCCGTTGATTGTCCTCGGCGGCGAAGTGCCGCGACGAAACTTCGGACGAGGCGCGCTTCAAGAAGGAAGCCGCTACCACCTGGACATTCTGGGAATGGTCCGCAGCGTGACCAAGTATTGCGCGGAGATCTCCAACCCGAGATCCGCGGCGAGTGTGGTGCAGAAGGCGGCGGGCACCGCGCTCTCCGGCAGACAGGGCCCGGTGTTTCTTAGCCTGCCGTTGGACATCGCCAATGAAGTGGTCGGCGGCATGAGCTCAACCGCTCGCGTGGAGACGCGCTTTGATCTCGACGGCTACGCGCTGGAAGAAGCGGCGGAGTTGCTGCAGAGCAGTGAGCGCGGACTCATCTACGCCGGCTCAGGTGCGCGCCACCCTGAGACGGTGCGGTTGATCCACCAGATCGCCACGATGCTGGGGATCCCCGTGATGACCACGCCGAAAGCAAAGGGCGTGTTCCCGGAGAGTCATCCGCTCTCACTGGGGATCTTCGGTTACGGCGGGCATCCCTCCGCGACTGAGTATCTCGGAGAGAGCCCAGACGTGCTGCTCTGCGTGGGTTGCGGCCTGGGCGAGACCAGCACCAACGGTTGGACCGAGCTGCTGGAGCCAGGAAAGGCGTTGATCCAAGTCGACATCGACGGCGCGCAGATCGGCCGCAACTACGCGGTTGACGTGGGCCTGATCGGCCCCGCGCACCAGGTGCTCACTCCACTTGTCGCGAAGCTCAGCCCGAGACCGCGCAAGGTTTTCGCGTCCGGTCGTCGCTTCCTCGCGCCAGAGCGAATGACCAGTGACACCACGCCGATGCAACCCGCGCGTGCGCTCGCTTCGCTGCAGGAAATCTCACCCGCGAGCACGCTCTTCACTTCGGACGTGGGCGAGCACACGCTCTTCGCGCTCCACTACTTGACCCTGGATGATCCCAACAGCTTCATCGTGAACCTGGGACTGGGCGCGATGGGCTCAGGCATCGGCGCGGCGATTGGAGCGAAGGTCGCGCGCCCTGATCGCCACGTCGTCTGCATCTGTGGTGATTACGGTTTTCAAATGCACGGCATGGAGCTCGCCACTTGCGTGCAGGACAAGATCGGCGTCGTCTTCGCCATCTTCAACGACGCGCGCATGAGGATGGTGGAGAGCGGGATGCATCAGATCTTCGGCCGCAGCAGGCCCATGCACGCACCAGCGCTGGACTTCGCGCAGCTGGCGAAGGCAGTGGGGGCGCGTGGCTTCACGCTGGAGACTCCGGCGGACTTCGCCGCGCTGCCCACGGAGCTCGCGCAGGACGGAGCTCCGGTCGTGCTCGATATCCACATTGATCCCACGGCGAGCTTCGCCGCGAATGGACGGGTTGCTCAGCTCAAGGGTTTCACCGGCGAGTAGCGTGCGTGAGCGACAAGCGTTGTCGGCGGGGGTGCGCACAGGTGGGGACGGCGCGGTGAATCTTCCCACCCGCATGCGCCCCTACCTATCGGGCAGGGTCGGACGCCTGTTGGACCGCACCCAGTGCCGGTCCACTATGATGAGAATTGTTTCAGTCCAACGTGACCTCGCATGCTTCCCCTTCTTCGGTGCACTGCCCTGTTGTCGATCCTGCTCGCAACCCGCGTGATGGCGGCAGTGCCCGAGTTTTCGGATGACTTCGAGGCCACACCGAGCTTCGCGCAGTGGACGACGGTAGAGACTCCGGCGGGGACAGAGGCGGTTGTTAACTCCGGCGCGGCACTGCACGGCAGCTTCGGGTTGCGGCTCATCGACAGCAGCACGGCTGCCGGTGACAACACCGAGTCGTATCTCACCGCGGGTTTTCCCTCGGCGGCCAGCGGCAATCTCTACGTGCGGTTCTGGATGCGGCGCACGGCCTCAACAGGCACGTCCGCCACGTCGCTGATGCAGCTTCGTTCGAGGCTCTCCACCAACGACGCGACCGCGATCGTCGAGTTGCTCGTTCGCACCGACACGAACCGGCTGACGCTCCTGGGCGCGAACGCCTCGAATACTTACGCCGTCGTCGACACCACCCAGGTGGTGGCCCTGGGCGAGTGGCACCTCTACGAACTCCGCGCCAGGGGGATTGGCACCGCGACTGGCTCTCGTCAGCTCTACCTTGACGGTGAGCTCATCGCTGAAACCACCGGCGTGGTCTGGACCGGCATGGCGGTGCATGAGCTGGTGCTCGGCGTGGGCTGGTCCGCGCCGCGTACGTCGACCGGGACTCTGGACTACGACGACTTCCGCGTCTCTCAATCCACGTTTGCCAGCCGGCTGATCTGGACCGCGCAGAGCGCTGCGTCGCTCGGCGACTGCGTGCCGCTCACCCTCAACGTGCGCGACGCCACCGGGACCGCTCCGGTGAACATGTCGCCTGCCTTCACCGCGCAGCTCACGGGGGGGACGTTCTATTCATCAGCGACCTGCCAGAGCAGCGTGACGCAACTTTCGTTCGCCGCGGGAGTGACGAGCGCGCAGACCTACTTCAGGGCGACGACGGTGGGAGAGTCCACGCTGGTCGCCACGCCTTCCGGTCCCGAGCTCTTGAGCGGATCCGTGAAGGTGCAGGTCTCCGCTGTGAATTCCGCTGATGGGGGACTCGCGAAGGACGGCGGCGTCGTCGTCGTCGTGGTCGACGGAGGATCCGTCGTTGACGGAGGTACCCGCGACGCGGACGCCGGAGCTGTCAGCGACGGCGGGACTGTTCCGGCTGGCGATGGCGGCGTTGGCAACGGAGGCACCACACTTCCCGCGTCGGTCACGCTCCGCATCGACGGCGAGAGCACCACGCCCGGGAGTCTCGTCTCGCTCGAGGTTGAGCTGAAGAGTGACCAAACCCCGCTCTACCTCCGCGCTCGGACGGATGGCGTGATGCCTTATGAGCTGGTCTCCGCGTCAGGCGAGGCCATCGTGCTCGACGACCACGGCCGCTACCTCTTGCCCAGGAACGGACCGTCGTTGAAGGCGAGCATCCCGGCACGCCTGGTCGGTCCGCCTGGCAGCACCGCTTCGGTGAGCGTCTGGTTGGAAGGTGCCGACGGGGTGGCGTTGAGCAGTCCCGCCAACGGCGAGGTGACCATCTCCGGATGGGAGATCCCCACCGGCTGCAGCTGTTCGGAAGCTCCTACGCCCTTCGCCTGGATGATGCTGCTGGGGTGGGTCCTGGTGTGGAAGCGCGGCGCGCGGCGCGTCTGACAGACTCGCTCGCGCGTGAGCGACGACCCGACCTGGTGGCAGGAGCGAGCACAGCAGCTGCTGACAGTGGAGCGCTCTGCTTCGTTAGGGACGCTCTGGGCGCGCAGCGAAGATCTGCGCTTCCTCCGCGAGAACGTGGGCTACGCCGGCGTCTTCGAGGGCGAGGCGCGTTTGCAGGCCTTGCTCGACGACAAGCGCGAGAGCGTGGCAGAGCAGCTTCGCTCTGGAGCGCTGAGCCACGAGGCGTTTCGAGAGAGCTGGGAGGGACTGGGTTTCGTCGAAGACTCCGTGCGCGCCAGCACCCCGGCCGATGACTATTTGGAAGGTCTGCTGCAGGTCTCGCGGCTCACCGTGGGAGAGGATCGTCCGCCCTCCGGGCAGGTCAACATGGCGTCGCGCGCGCGACGCATCTCTCTGTTCCTCGACGTGGTGCAGCCGTCCGCGCGCGACACCGTGTTTGATCTCGGTTCAGGCAACGGGAAGTTCGCGGTGACGGTCGCGGCCAGCACCCACGCGCAGGTGACCGGCGTGGAATACGGACCGTCCTATGTCGCGTCCGCGCGACACACCGCGGAGCGCTTGGGCATGCACAACGCGTCGTTCGTCTGTGCGGATGCGCGCACCGCGGATTTGTCGTTGGGCAGCGTGTTTTATTTGTTTCATCCGTTTTACGGCGAGGTCGCGCAAGCCGTCGCGGAACGACTGGGAACGTTGGCCGGGAATAAAAACATCACCGTCTTCGCCCAGGGCCCCAAGCACGGGTATGCCGAGTATTTTCTCCAGCAGGTGGATCGCGGCGCCTTCGAGTCTCGCGTCCTGGACGCTGACGTCCTGCTGCTTCGCAGCGTCCGTTCCTGAACCGTTGTTGAGTTGTGCCGCGGTCCCTACCTTGCCGGGTATGTCCGGATGCTCGCACACTCGTCCCGCTTCGCCCTTGGCCGCGTTGCTTCTCTTCGGTTGCGGGCTCTACACGCCTCCCGCGCGGGCTGTGGTCGATCGAACCGCGGTGATCGAGGTCGCCAAGCGGCAGCTGCAGCGCACCGTAACGCTGCTCCCGGACGTGAACCACTCGCCCAAGGCGACGCTCTCCAACGGAACGTGGACGACGGTGAGCAACACCGAGCCCATCGGGTGGACGCAGGGCTTCTTCCCCGGGAGTCTGTGGAAGATCTACGACGCGACCAGAGATCCCGCCTGGCGCGATCTCGCGGACCAATGGACGCGGCCGTTGGAAGTGCAGAAGACCAACACCCAGACGCACGACCTGGGCTTCAAGCTCTTCATTCCTTTCGAGCAGGCGTACCGACTGACCGGGAATGACTACTACCGCCAAGTGCTGCTCACCGCCGCCGCGTCGCTGGTGACTCGTTACAACGCCACCGCCGGGATGATCAGCACCGGAGATTGGAATCCCAGCTGGAAGCTCCCGCTCGTCATCGACACCATGATGAACCTGGAGCTGTTGCTTTGGGCGTCCGAGAACGGCGGTGCGCCCGAATGGAAGGACCTGGCGCTGCAACATGCGCTCACCACACTGCGCGATGCGGTCCGCGATGATGGCGGAACGTTTCACGTAGTCGACTACGAGCCGGGCACCGGCGCGGTGCGATTGAAACAAACATTTCAAGGTTACGCAGACGGCTCCACCTGGTCGCGCGGTCAGGCCTGGGCGATTTATGGGTTCTATGCTGTCTACAAATACACCCAGGATCCGCGAATGCTCGCCGCGGCGAACAGGGTGACCGACTACTATTTGGCGCGGCTGCCCGCGAACGGAGTGCCCAACTGGGATTTCGATGCTCCCCATGCGTTGCCTGACTCGTCCGCCGCGGCAGCCGTCGCGTCCGTGCTGCTGGACAGACCTGAGCACAAAGACCGCGCGTTGCAGATGTTGGAGACGCTGGCCGCGCCCCCGTTTCTCGCCTCGCCGAGCGGAACGCAGCCCAGCATCCTGATGCACGCGGTGGGGCACCTTCCGGCGAACCAAGAGATCGACGTGGGGCTGGTCTATGGCGACTACTACTTCGTCGAAGCGCTGGTGAAGCTTCCTCCGACGCAGCCCGTTCCTGACGCAGGACAACCGGGAACGCCCGACGCCGGGACGCCCGACGCCGGGACGCCCGACGCCGGGATGCCCGACGCCGGACAACCTGGATCGGGCGAGATGCCGGGGGCGCCCTCCCCAGGAAGGAGCTCCGCGGACGGAGGTGTGGATCCGCGGACGGGCCTTCCCAACGAAACGCCTTCACCCGCGTCCGTGGCGATTCAGAAGAGCGGTTGCGCGTCGGTCCTCGGCCTGTTCCCGTTGAGCGGTCTGCTGGTAGGCCTGTTTGCGCACCGACGAATCCGCCGCCATCGCGCTTGATCCATCTTGCGGATCGGCATCGCCGGCCGCGGGTTCGACGAACTGCGCCCGTCCATGCGCGACGACGCCTGGTGTAGGGTTCACTGCATGCGCTGGTCGCTGGATTCGCTCGAGGAGCATCTCCCGGACGTCACGTTTGAGCTGGCGATGACGTTCGCGCTCACCAACGGAACTCTTCCCACGGAGGATCTGCCGGTGCGGAGCTTTCTAGATTGAGAGGATTGGCGCGCGCGCCTACCGCGCCCCTGAGGGGTCAGGTCCCCAGCTCCATGATGTTTTGTGCCACCGCGAGCCCGTCGCGTGCGCCCTGCGCAACGTCGCCCAAGTAGTGAACTCCGAGCACAGAGCGAGAGCGTGCCACGTTCTGCGCGGCGCTGAGGAACTCTCCACCGCGCTCAGGAGCCCAATGCGCGAGCACAGCCGGTGCCGCGTGCGCGATGGCGCTGTGGCCGGACGGGAAGGAGTGATCGGGTGGAACCGGTCCTCTGGCGTCGAGGTCGTGATCAACGTGCACCGGCCGAGGAGAGCGGTATTCCAGCTTGCGAACCGCGTTCACATTCCCAGCGGCGCGCATGGTGGCGCTCAACAAGCGCTTCACCCAGAGCGCCTCGGAGGGGGTCATTCCGCGCGTGACTTCATCCGCGTAGCGCAGCTGCAGTGGTCCAAGACCAGTCACCGCCAGCTCTTGCGCTTGCAGCACGTGCTCCTGATTCATCGAACCTTCTCGAATCTGCCGCATCGCCAGCCGCTCTGAGCGTTGATCCGCAGGGCGCAGCTTGGGGTTGTCCGTGAGGTACCTGAGCGGCACCACGCGTCCCATTGGGTCGCGGAAGACATCCGCTGCCGGGTCGAAGGTCGACCGCGCCTGACTCGGAAGCAGCGATCGCGTCTTGCGTCCCACGGAAAGACCTGCCTTCGCTGCGAGATCTCGCTCGGCATCGTCATAAGCGCCCAGCAATTTGCCCGCGCGCGAGATGTTCTCCGCGACTTGGAAGTAGCGCTTCGCCTGCTCGGGTTTGAAATCCGCCAGCACGCTCGCCGCGGCATACGCGGGCGTAGTCAGACCGCCCGGTTCGTGGAGCTCCCCAGGTAATCCAGAGGGAGCCGAGAGAGCCGTTTCGAGGGATGCAACACCTTCGCTGCGCCCTGCGGGCGAGTCATTCGGTCCAGTTCCGCTTCCCTTCAACCTGCGCAGCTTCGCTTCGGCCGTGCCTGTGATCAGCATCGCGCGTACCAGACCCACCACCGCGTCGCGTTCAACCTTGCTCGCCCCCGCCGTCGCTTCATCCGCCAGCGTCATCCACAGCGGTCCAGCGCCCACCTTGCCCAGCGTCTTCGCGGTGCGCAGCTCGCTCGCGGTCGGCCGAGCGCCGTCACCGAAGAGTCCGCGCTTCGCCGGATCAAACGACAACGTCCCCACGCGCTTGTTCGTCAGCGGGCGAAAGGTGCTGGGCGCAACCTCGCGGGGCGCGAAGTCCTCGGGCTTGATGGCGGAGCGGAAGGTGCGGGATACAGGTGAAGGCATGTCCCGTTGTCGTGCGTCCAATTGCGCTGGTTGCGGCCGTGACCAAGACGTGGCGATTCGCCCGCCTGGTCATTCTTCTTAGGGGCTAAGAACTGCCCGCTGTGAGGCCCCGCCTCTCCAGGTACCCGCTCAGCGGCCGGTAGGTCGCACGCGCGCGCCGGCTTTACGACGAAGCGCTCGAGCTGGCGACGCGCATCCCAACTTGATGCGTGACCGCATCCAGACCCAGGCGCGTGCTCGGGCCTGAGGGGCCGTGTGTGTGCGCCGGGCTGGTCTCTTGCGCAGCGCACCTGCTCAACATGTGAAGCATGACCTGCGCAGTGACAACGTAGGAGCAGGCCAACTGCGCGTGGCCAAAGGTGTTCGGAAGTCCAGACGTTGGCCGAACTGTTGCTGGTTGTTTCAGCGTGCCGTCGTCGCTCGCCGAATCTCTGCCTTACCTGCTCATTGAGCGTCTACCGGTCCAAGGCCTCAGTCCGGAAGCAGCGGATGCTTGATGGTGCTGGACACCGAACCGCCGCCGTTCTTCGAAGCGGATTACGCTCTCCGGCATTCACGACCTTGAGAAAATGCGTCCCAGTGGCACCCCTTGCCGGTGAAGGCGCAGCTTCGAATGGGCGAGTTGGAGCTCTCGTTCCTGTTCGGTGAGGCGATCGCCCCGCCCTAGGTTGGCGAAAGCCCAAATTTACCTCGTAGAAAATCCTCTCGGTGATGCGGACGGCTTCAAGGAGATAAAGGGGCGGGTGTGACAACGAAAGCGGCTGATTCAAGACATTCATTCGGGCAAGTCGTTCTGAGGAGTACCGGACGACTGCTCTGAAGTTGTGCGCCGTGCCTGCGCGCGCCTGACGTAAGACCCCCCGAAGGCATGAGCGACTGGAGCAGCAGGCCGTCGGTGTTCGCGTGGGTGGCGGCGCAGGCAGGGTGGGCTGGAGAGGCTTCGTCTCTGGTGCCGGCTGGAGACGCCGCGCAGGGGATTGCGACGTTCTTCTGGTGGATGACGGGCATCTGCGCGCTCATCTGGGTCGTGGTCGTCACGCTGTCGCTCTACGCGGGGCTGCGTCAGGCGAGAGAACCTCTGAGCGAGGACGCCGCTCAACGTTTCATCCTCTGGGGCGGAGCGGTCATTCCCACCGTCGTCATCTTCGCGTTGCTCGTGTACGGGTTGGCCATCCTCCC
>JBQTKE010000378.1:0-5528 GCA_052386435.1 Myxococcaceae bacterium | reverse complement strand
GCGGAGCTGTCGCGGGTGGCCAACGGGATGAGGAAGTTGTTCTTGTAGAACGCCTGCTCCAGTCCGTCCGTGTTCAGGTACCACTCCGGGTAGCCAGGCGGACCGACCAACGCGGGCGTGGATTGGTTCACGCCGCCCATCACCCAAGGGCGCTTCTTGTTCGCGCCGGTGGGGCCAACGGGAAGCACGTCGTATTTATCCTCCCATCCGTAGAGCCAATCCATGAAGAAGCGGCGGTCATTCGCTTGAACAGACGGCGCGGCGGGCGAGGTGGCGTCGGTGTAGCAGAAGCCGTCTCCGTTCAAGTCGAACGGGTAGCGCGCGCCATTGAGCACGGAGCACTTCGCGTCTGGGAAAATCTGACTCGACGGGGAGCTGTCCGCGAGATCCGCGGCGACATCCAACCGGTTTCCGCTGGCGTCCGACGTGTAGAGCTTGCGGCTCAGCGGCGAGCTGCTGGCCAGATAATCCGAGAGCGCGCGGCCGAGATCCCAACGCTGCACGATGTTGGTGACGGTGGTGTCTTCGGGGTCGTAGAGCGACTTGAAGTAGAGGTGCCCGCGGAAGGAGTAGTCCTTGCGGCCGTCGTAGGCGCGCACGCTGGGCGCGGGGAAGAGTTGACGTCCCGGGGTCTCGTAAGTCGCGTAAAGGATGCCGTTGCCCACGGGCGTCGGAGCACCTCGGGCGAAATCGCCCGCGCGCATGGCGTCGTAGCCCACCTGCACGTCGAAGACGGTGGGCCGGCAAAATTCGTTCGGGCTCACCATGTTGACCTTCCAGCAGAGCTGAGAGCCGGTGAAGCCCAACGAGAGGAGATCCAAGCTCACCTCGCGCGTGGGCGGCGTGGTCTCTGGGAAGACGACGGGGATCCAAGTCGGCGACGGGTTGTTGCTGCAGACGCCGCCGCTGCAGAGCTTGCAGTCAATCGCCACCGAGTAGGTGATAGCCGGCAGCGGCGTCATCGCGCACGCACCGGGATACCCGGGCTCTTCGAACCAGCTGTTCTCGGTGGCGTCGTCTTGCCGAGCGAAGCGGACGCGGGTGATGGTGAAGTCCTCCGCGACGGTGGGCGAGATGTCGCTGGAGACGACTCCAGAGCGCCCTTCTCCTCCGTTGAGCTTGTTGATCTTGAAGACGACGTCGTTGAAGTCGCGGTCGCCGCCACCGTTCAAGTCTTCGAAGCCGATGATCCACGCGAAGAGATCATTCGACGGCGCGCCCACGAGCGCGTGCGGCATCAGGTTGTTCGCGGGGCGGTTGATGGTGACGACCTGGCTGTTGGGCATCACCAGGCCGTAGCTCGTGCTCAAGCGGGTGAGCGCCGCCCCGTCCAGCCAGCCGTTCACGGTCGTGGTGGGGCAGCCGGCGGAGGGCGGACCCAGGTTGTTGTACGCGCAGCCGATGTTCACCGACGCGGACGGAGATCCCTGCCTGAAGTTCTGGTCCAGGTTGAGGAACGCCTTGCTGAAGAAGACGGAGATGGGCGTCTTCAGATAGAGCGAACAGGTGCCGTCGGCTTTGTAGCGCAGACAGGGATAGACCGTGGTCAGCGAGTTCGGCGTGGTCGTGGCGTGGATCGCGTCGTAGTAGCTGATGATGAAGAAGACGACCTCGCGCTGGCCGTCCACTTGGCCCAGGTCGACGCGCCGGTCGTAGCTGGTGATGCCGGGATTTGGATTTGAGGCCGCGGGGACCGCGCGCCCATTCGCGTCGTACGCGGAGACGTCGTAGTCCGGAGTGCCGTCAAGGAGGTTGTCGGTGTCCTCGATGGGCGGGAGCGCGGAGAAGCTCCGGTTGTCGGTGTCGTCGTCGGAGATGAGGAAGACGATGTGTCCCAGGCCTTTGCTGTCGTTCGCGGTGTCGCGCGGTTCGAGCAGGTTGGGCACGTGGGGGAAGAGCCCGGTGTCGCTGAACTCGGTGGTGGTCATCGCGACTTCGTTGGTGAGCTGGCCCACCGTCGCCGCGGGAAGAAGCGTATTGAGGTTTCCATTCGCGGCTGCGCCTGGACGCGAGTCACCGAGACTCACCGAAGGCACGTAGGTGGCTGCGCAGCTGCGGGTCGCGATCTCTGGCTCGGTCAACGCTGTGCCGCCCGTGGTGGTAAAGCCGGTTCCACAGCGGCGCGCACGGCCGATGTAGGGACGCGCACCCGCGCCCGCGAGCGGCGCCAGGTTGTACATGTCCTCGTGGAAGTCATCGATGCCGTTGGCGTTGGAGTCGACCAACGTGTCGTCACCGGTGTCCGGCGTGCCCTGGGTGTTGACGTAGCCGCGGCTGATGAGTTCGTCGTAGTAGAGCCAGCCCAGCGTCACCGACGCGCCGCCGGACTCGTAGATGTAGTCGACGGAGACGCGCTGCTGGAACGGGAAGACGATCTTCTCTGGGTCGAGCGGCGTGCGGTTGGTGTCGAGTCTCAACACCGTGGGCGTGCCGGTCACTTGGATGGCGCTGCTCGCGGAGAAGGTGTTGGCGTCGAACGCGGCCTGCTTGTCCAGCGCGAGCGAGCTCTGGCAAAGCTTCGCGGGGGTCTGCGCGAAGGCGGAAGGTGTCGCGAGGAGCGCGCTCAGGACGACGAATCGCTGGAGCTTCATCGGGCACCTCGGCGCTTGGAGGCGCTGCGCTTGGACGTGTGCTTCGCCGGGGGCGCCTTGCTGCCACCTTGCAACACGGGGCCAGAAGGCGCGGGCGCGCGTTGACCGCGGAGGGCGAGGGCTCGCTCGAGATCTTTTTGGAGACGCTCTTGCTCAGGCGCTGGCACGGGTTTGGATTTGCTGAGCACGAAGGCGAGGAGATCCTCCTGTTGCGTGCCGCTCAGCCCACGCGTGTCACAGGCTGTCTTGGCATTGAGCGCCCACGGGTTGGCGATCCAGGCGCGCAGGCGCTTCGAATCTTGGGTGATCTTCGCTTCGCCCAAGTTCGGCGCGACACGTGCGGAGAGGATGGCTTGCCGCGCTCGGCGCTCGTTGGCTGCCTTCGCGTCGTGGCAGGAGGCACAGCGCGCGCGATACACGCTCTCGCCGAACGCGGCGCTGCTTGCCTCTGCTCGGAGAGAAAAGAGCATGAGCAGCGCCAGGGCGCGCACTTTGAGCTGCGTGCGCGGACTCATAGATCCCTCGAAATCGTGACGTCAGGCAGTCGGGTGTCAGTGCGGTTGGCGCTGGTCTGCGTGGGGCCATTGTGCGCCTGACTTCCATCTCCGCTGAGCAACATTCCGCCTGTTCCCGCGGTGACCAGCGCTTGTACGACGGAGCGCACGCTTCGACCTCCGCCCACGCGCACCTC
Source organism: Myxococcaceae bacterium (assembly GCA_052386435.1). GTDB lineage: Bacteria > Myxococcota > Myxococcia > Myxococcales > Myxococcaceae > JBQTKE01. Next base: position 2,246 of record JBQTKE010000378.1, on the reverse strand, counting down.
ACCCACGGAGACGAGCCAGACCTTGCGGTTGCTGTCGACCTCCGGCCGAGTGAGCGCGCCGTTCGCGGGATCCACGTCGTCGCGATCGTCGCGCAAGAACACGCGGTAGAAGACTTCAGACTGGGTAGGGAACCCGCGGTATGCCTTTCCGCTGGGATCTCTCAGCTCCGCGTCGGCCGTCTCAACGCCGTCGTCAATCGCCGCGCCGCTCGGCGCTCCACCCGCGGCGGAGGTGGTGATGAGACCATAAGGCGTCCAGCGATCTCCCGGCGTACCCGCGCAATTGCCACCGGGTCGGCAGAGGACATCGAACCAAGGATCGTCCACGTTGCCGAGGTCCGGCGCGGCGATACCGCCGAACTCCGTTTTCAACGTGCGGATGACGCTGGTGTAATCAGTCTGATCTCCGGGAAGCAGCTGCGCGATCTTTTCCTTCGCTTCCGCCAACCCGGCTTGCGCGGCGAAGAAGGCTTCTCGTTCGCGGCGCGAGTAGCCCTGCACTTCCGAATCGGAACGGATGACCTGAAGGCTCGCGAGCGCGCCGAGGGTCACCAGCGTGACCAGTCCGGTCGCGACGAGCAGCGTGGATCCGCGCTCCGCGCCGCGCCTGCTGTGCGTCTTCTTCAGCATCCAGACCTCCGCCACGACGAGGGTCCGTCCGTCTGCAACGTTGAAGCCCGAAGCACATGCACCGTGTTCTTCAGCACCACGCGGGCTTACGTCGTCCACTGTGCCACGGCGCTTCGACCTGCATCGCAAACGTTGCGCACCCGCAACCTCGTGCATGGCGTTGCGCAGGAGCGCACACACGTTTTCTGCGCGACGCGCGCATTCAAGTGACGCTGGAGTCGTTCAATCCCGCGAGCTTGCGTGCGCACACGGCCTCCGCGCCGTGCGCAGAGTGAGAACCTACGGCGTCGGCGGTGGCTTCTTGGTGTGAGCGCCGGGATGCTCGCGGAAGCTGTCGGACGCCTCTCGCGCGGCTTCCTCCTCGCTTCCGCCCACGGCTTCGATCGACGTCTTCGGCGGCTTCTTGGTGCGTCCCCCTTCCGCGAGCTGCTGCGGAAGATCTCTGTCGAACGCGGCGGCTTCGCTGCCCAGCTTCCGCGGCGTGGTGTTGGCGATGCGCGCACGGACTCGCGCGATGTGCGACTGGACCACGGCGGGATCCGGATGGCGCTTGAGCGACTCCACCCAAAGCTCAATGGCCTGCTCGTTCTCTCCCGCGTCTGCGCTCAGCTTGCCCCACTCGAAGAGGGCGTGCGGCTGCAGGTCCGAATCCGGGAAGCGCTGGGCCAGGCCCTGGAAGACGCGGACGGCGTCGGGGCGCCGGCCGTCCATCATCGACAGCGCTTGGGCTTGGAGAAAGAGCGCGTCGTCCACGAAGGCCGAGGTCTCAAAACGTTTCACCAGATTCTGCGCTTCGAGATCGCATTGCTTGTAATCACCCAGCTCGAAGTAGAGCTTCGCGACTTGGTAGACGAGCTCCGCGCCCTGCGGCGGATTGCGAGCGATCGCGGCAGTGAGCTCGGCGATCGCCCCACGCAGATCGTTGTAGTGAACGCGCAGGATGTTCGCCAAGTTGATGCGCGCGTCGAGCGTCTCCGGCGCTTCGGGACAGGTGGTGATCAACTCTTTGTAGACCTCGACGGCCTTCGCCATCTCCCGCGTCTCGAGGTAGTGGATGTCACCCCACCCCCGCAGTACTCGAGCGCGCAGGACCTGCGTTTCGGCGGAGTCTTCGCGGCGAAGAATTTCGAGCGCCTTGCCGTATTCTTCGATCGCCGCTTGGGGCTGCTTCTCGAAGACTTTGTCTTTGGCGCGGCGGATGTGCTTGTGGGCGTCTTCCCGGCATCCAGAAAGGAGCAGGCTGGCCAACAGGAGCGGGGTGACGAAGCGGATCACGTGCGCACCGTACCGCCTGCGCGTGAAGGCGGGAAGGAACCGGCCTACTCCCCCAGCTCCTTCTTGCTCACATTCTTGTTGCCGTTTTTATCGATGGCGATGATTTCCACCTCGGTCTGACCCTTGCGGAGCGGAACTTCCGCCTTGTAGCGACCAGAGCCGTCGACCTCGACCTCTTTGCCTTCAATCAGCACGGTGGACCCGGGCTCGACACTGCCTTCCACCAACATCTTCACGCTCGCTCGCTGCGCGGGCGTGGTGGAGTCCAGCACCACCCGTAGCGGCACCTTCGTCTCGTTGCCCTGCTTGTCGCGCGCGTAGACGACGAGATCGTTCTTCCC
>JBQTKE010000377.1:0-6857 GCA_052386435.1 Myxococcaceae bacterium | reverse complement strand
ACTAGCACGCGCTCCAAGAGCAGGCTGCGTCGCTTGGTGAGATCGGCGAGCACATTCGCCTTCTCCAGCACCGACTCGTAATCCGCCGCGCGTTTGATCTCGATCGCCCCCGGAGAGAGGAAACGGTGGCCGTGCGTGGTTCGACCGCTCTTCACGTCGGAAAAGATGACCGGCACCACTTCCTCACCCAGCAGCGCCACGATCCAGTGCAGCGGCCGCGCGAACGACGCGTCGACATCACCCCAGCGCATGGACTTGGGGAACTTAAGCTCGTGCACGGCTTGAAACAGAATTTCGCGCAGCAGCTCCGACGCGCGCTTGCCCTTCTCCTCCACCTTCGCGCCCAGGTACTCACCCTTGGGCGTGGTGACTTTCAGAAGTTTGTCCACGGTGAGCCCCACGCTCTCCGCGAACTTCTCCGCCGCCTTGGTCGGCTTGCCGTCTTTATCGAACGCCGCGCGGGTGGACGGGCCGTTCACTTCCTTGACGATGTCTGGGCTGGTGTCCGCGACCTCGCGAATCAGAAGCGCCAACCGCCGAGGCGTCCCGAAAACCCTCACCTCGCCGTGCGCCAGCCGGTTCGCTTCCATCCGGGTGAGCACGCTGGTCTTGAGCTGCTCCAATGCGGGCTCAATGAACGACGCAGGGAGCTCTTCAGCGCCCAGCTCGAGCAGAAGGTCCTTAGCCACGGGCGGCCTCCTTCTCCTTCGGCGCGTTCAGCTTCACAGTGCTCCAGTACTCCGACGCGGGCTTCCCTTCGAGCAGCGGCGGCTGCTCGCCCACCGTCCACTTCGTCTTCAGCAGCGGGTACCCCAACTTCTCGCGCATCTTGAGGTAGCCCTCAGCGCAGAGCCGAGCATTGTCGCGCACGCGCTTGATGAAACTCGCGCGCTCGGTGACGGAGATGGCGCCGCGCGCATCCAGCAAGTTGAACGCGTGCGAGCACTTCAGCGCGTAGTCATACGCGGGCAACGGGAGCTCACGCTCATTGAGCCGCTTGCACTCCGTCTCGTACGCGTCGAACAGCCCGAACAACATCTGCGCGTCCGACTCGTGGAGCGCGTATTTGCTCATCTCAACTTCGTTGGCGTGAAAAACCTCGCCGTACTTTACGCCCTTCACCCATTCCAGGTCGTAGACGCTCTCCACGCCTTGGAGGTACGTGCAGATTCGCTCCAGGCCATAGGTCAGCTCCGCAGCGACCGGCTTGCAATCAAAGCCCCCGCACTGCTGGAAGTACGTGAACTGGGTGATCTCCTGACCGTCGCACCAGACTTCCCAGCCCAGACCCCACGCGCCCAACGTTGGCGACTCCCAATCGTCTTCGACAAACCGGATGTCGTGCTGCATGGGATCGATCCCAAACGCCTTGATCGAATCCAGGTAGAGCTGCTGAACATTCTTGGGCGCGGGCTTGAGAATGACCTGGAACTGGTGGTGCTGAAACAACCGGTTTGGGTTCTCACCAAAGCGACCGTCCGCGGGTCGCCGCGACGGTTGGACGTACGCCACATTCCAGGGCTCCGGCCCCAAGGCACGCAGAAAGGTGGACGGGTGCATCGTACCCGCGCCAACCTCTATGTCGTAGGCCTGGCCAATGATGCAGCCCGCTTTGGCCCAGTGGTTTTGCAGGGTGAGGATCAGATCCTGAAAGTACATAAGGTCCGGCTACATAGCGCGAATCCAGCGCGGCGCGGCGAGGAACCTTATTCACGAGCGGCATTTAGTCCAGACCCACCTGGTCCATGAACTCCACGCTCTTCAACTTGCGCCCCAGGTGGTGAGCGATGAACGCGTTGAGGAGCTGCCGCGACCGCTTCCGGATGTCCGCGGGCACCGGCGTGCGCACGCCTGCCTGCAGCGCATCCAACGCCTGAAGAACGCGCGAGGACACGGGCAACCCGAACTGCGCGCGCGGGGAGCAGGCCTCACAGACCGCACCGCCGTGTTCGGCGTCGAAGAGCGTCTTCTCCCCCAGCGCCCCCCCACAGAGCGAGCACGGGGAGAACCTCGGCATGAACCCGGCATGGGCCAAGGCGGACAGCTCGAACGCGATGAGCGAACTGGGACCCGCAGCTTTCGCTTCCAGCTGTCCGAGATAGTCGGAGAGGAGTTCAAACAGCTGCGGATGCGGCTGCCCGTCGCGCAACAGCTCACGGCACAGCTCCACCGCGTAGAGCGCCCGCGCGATCAACGGCAGCTCCTGGCGAATGTGGAAATACGTCTTTTGAATGTCCGTGCCGTCGAGTCGAAAGGTGTCGCCGCGTCGCTCGACGAGCTGGGCCTGAACGAGCGTGAACGGCTCCAACGCCCCCGCAAACCGGCGCTTGCTCTTACGCGCCCCCGCGGCAAACGCGCTCAGCTTTCCGCGTTCGCGCGAGAAGAGCGTCACCACCCGATCCGCGTCGCCGTAGTCGACACAGGAGAGAATGACGCACTCGCAGGAGAGCCGCTCCAACGTCAGCGACTCCAGGGCGCTTGCACCTGCCCACCCATGATCAACACGCCGTAGCCCAGCGCCAGCACGACGATGCCCACCAGCACCAACTTCCAGAGCGCGGTCTTGGTCCGCTCCCGCTCCAGCGCGGCCGGCGGCGGAATGTCCCGCACCGTCGAGTCGACCTCTTCGTACCGGAGCACCGCTTCCTCTGGAGAGAGGCCAATCACCCGGGCGTACGCCTTGATGTAATTCACCACGAACACCCGAGCCGGCAACTTCGCCACGTCGCCCGACTCAAGCGCAATCAGCACGCTCATGGGAATGCGGGTCGCGGTCACCACGTCATCGCGCGACATTCCGCGAAGCTCCCGCTGTTGCACGATGTACTTCCCGAAATCCGCGTAGTCCAAGTCGAGGGTTCCGATCAGAGGTGGACGCGCATTACTTCAGTTGTTCCGCGAGACGGTGACAATCCTCTTTCAACGTCTCGTTGCCGCCCTTCGCCTGACACTCTTCGAAGCTCTTCTTCGCCACGTCGGAACGCCCCAGCTTCGCCTGGCAGACCCCAGCGCGGTAGTGCGCATCCGGCGTGTCCGGGCAGCTCTCCTGGTACTTCTGGAAGTAGCGGCAGCCCTCCTCCGCTTCGTTCTGGCTGTCGTGGATGATCCCCAGATTGCGATAGCCCAGACAGAATTTGGGGTTGGTGGTCACCGCCGCCTTCGTGCTCTCGATGGCGCGGCGAACGTTCCCCTTCTTGTAGAGCGCCCATCCAAGGTTCGTCTGCGCGATATAGGGCGTCACGTAGAGGATGTCGTTGAGCACCTGCTCGTAGAGCGTGATCGCGTCGTCGTAGCGGGATTGATCCAGATACAGGTTCGCCAGGTTCACCTTGGCTTCGGCGAAGGCAGGACGAATCTCCAACGCGGTCCGGTAGTGACTGATCGCGTCCTCATACTTCTTAAACGTCAGGTGCAGCAGGAGCGCGATAGCGTTGTGCGCTTCAGGAAACTTGGGATCCAAGCGCAGCGCTTCTTCGTACTCTTTGTAAGCACCGGTGAGATCGCCCGCGGTCTGGGCCTGAATGCCCAGATCGTAGTGAATCTGTGACCCCTGCAGCTCCTTCTCCGTGGGGACGTGCTTGCAACCCGCCACGGTGCAGGACAGCACGGCCGCAGCGGTCAGAATCGCGTGGATGCGCAGGGGCATGCATCGCCTTTCGGGTTAGAACGCGGAGAAGATCTTTCCCAGCGTCACGGTCGGGTTCGGTTTGGTCTCTGCCTTCTTCGCGGCCTGCGCCGCCGGACCCGTCTTCGGATCTTTCTGGAAGACCGGCAAGCTCTTCATCAGCTCTTCCTGCTGCGGCTGTGGCAGCCCGCGAAAGTTCGCGTTGTCCATCATGAAGCCCATGGACTCTACAAAGGCGATCGCCTCCGTCTCTTCATTCGCGAGCTGGTCCGCGGGCAGGTTGCGCCGGGGCGAGACGTAGACCGCGCAGTCCTGTGCCTGCGAGAGGTAGAGGTACACGAAAACCGCGTACCCGCCGGAGCTGCGCAGCCCCAAAATGTACGCCCGCGCCGGGCCCGCCTGTTTTCCCGGGACCGCCAAATGCGGGGTGTTGATGCTCTGGTGCAGCGAGGCCACCTGCTCACGGCTCGCTGGGAACCCTCGAATCCGTTCGTCGATGGTGTACACGCGCTCTCCCCTTTAGCGGACAGTGATCGTGAACTCTTGCGACACGTCATTCGGCTCGGACGCGCGGCGTTCGAACCGGATCAACGGGTTGTCGATCATCACGTTGTCCCCGCCGACATTGCCTTCGCCAATGATCACCCGAAAAACGTGTTCTGGAGAGACGCTCTTGCGCACCCCCAGCGTCTTCTTCCGCGCGGTGAGCAGGATGCTGTTCTTCCCCGCGGCCAGGTTCTTGGTGATCTCCTGAATGATCTGATCCTCGTTGCTTCGGATCTGCCTGAGCCACTTGGAGTTGACGTAGATGTCGATGTCGAAGTCGGTCAGCCCCGGCACGGTCTGCTCAGTGACCAGCCAGTAGCGCTTGGTGAGCCGAGCGGCATCCGCGGCAGGGTCCGCCGTGCGAACACTTCCGCGCGGCGGCGGGCTGCTCTCCACCGCCTTCACCGCGTAGCCCGGAGCATCGATGAAGACGTTCCCCTTCTCGTCGATCTTGACCGACGCCTTCTCGAAGCGCTGGTTCGTAACACCGTCGATGTTCACGCCGTTGAGGTAGGTGGACGCGGCGTGAGCCAGCGACGACACCGCCACCAGACAAACGACAGCTTTCAAGAGACCACAGCGCATGGGTCGTCCTTCGAGGGCCTTCGGCTTACACGGCGAAGAGCATGCCAGGCCCTAACGGCGCAGTCGCCCCAGAATTCTCGAAGCAACGTGCCTCTGTGTAGGAGACACCGCTTCCCCTCCAATGACGAGACGCATGGAAAGCCAGGGATGAGGGTAGCCAGACTTTGGACTCGGTCAGTAACGGTTCGAACCCGTTCGCGCACCTCCAACGGAGTTTCCACTCTTCACGCTCAGGAAGGCTGCCAACTTTCCGGACCGGACGTAGCTCATGTTGAGGAAGTGAGCGACGCCTTGGTGTGATCTGGGTTCGTCTCCGGATGCGAGGCACAGGGCGCGTGCGTAGTGAAATGCGCCGTAGTACGCGCGCGAGGCCGCGTCGTAGTACAGATCGGCCGCCAGCAAAGTCTTCGCGGCTGCGAGGGCGGCGTCACCCCGCTCTCGCTCAGCTTTGATTTGTGCGACCAGATTGTCTGGGCTCATACGGGCACGGAGTCACGTGAGACCGCCCGCGCAAACGGGCTTTCGCTGTCATAGATCTGCTCGAACCGTTCCGAGGAATAGATCTTCGGCGAGAGCCAGACTTCGGTTTCAAGATCGACATCCGCGATCATCATCGCGGCCTCAGTGACATCGTTCGCGGTCGCGTTGTCGATGAGGACGAGGACGTCGACATCAGAATCCGTGTGCTGTTGAGCGCGTGCCCACGAGCCGAAGAGCGCAACGTTGTGCAGACGGGCTCCGAAACGCTCCGCGAGACGCCGCTTGTAGCTGGACAGCGCCGCCTTGATACTGGGGAGGCAAAGAGAGCTCAGTCACCATACGAAGATTAGGAATCGGCGACGGGCCGCGCAACCTCACCGGCAGCCTCGGCGGCGAGCCGCTGGTCGAGCGGGCGCGGCTCTCCCAGTGGTGGGCGCTCTGGATCGCCGGGAACGTGCCCGGGTAGATCGAGTCGAAGATGACGGTGGAGGGGATCCTGCTCTACGAGTCTACGCGGGAATCGTACTTCGTGGGGATCGTCTCCAGCCTGGCCAGCGTCGGCGCGGCGCTGTTGTGCATCCGAGGCGTGCGGCTCATCCAGGAGCGGCTGGACGCGGCGCGAATCCTCTGAAGCCCAGGACCGCGCGCTCAGCTGACCCATCTGCCTCACGCGCTGAAGGCAGCCGCCCCTCGAACACGTAGTACTGGCCCATTGCAGGATCAAAGTCCTTGGTCTGAAACTTCTCCTGGGCATGGCCGTGTGCACAGGGGACCCGAGCGGTCGTTCCGCCCAGCACCGTCATGTCGTCATACAGTCCCATCGCTCACCTCCCCGACAAGGACGAGATGGCCGCGGGGGGCTGAACAAGAGCGGGGACTGAATCACCGCCGCGCGAGCGGTATTGATGAAGCGAAACGCTGAGGTTAGCGCCGCGTCGCCTGACGATTAGCGGGATGCTGCCGGCGCGGCCGTACCCTCGGCGCCTTCAGCCTCCCTCTGCGCCAGGGCCCAGTCACCGCCCAGTCCTTCGCGACGGCGGAAGCGCCAGTAGTCGCGGCGCACAGCCTGCGAATACGCGCGGAACATGCCGTGCTCGTTCTCGCGCATGAATCGGCGCAGCTTGGTGGGCCCCGCGTTATAGGCCATCAACGCCAGATCCAGGTCGTGGAACCGGTCGTGGAGCTGACGCAGGTAGCGAATGCCCAGGCGAACAGTCAGAGACGGATCCGCGGCCACTTCGCTCTGCGAGAGCTTCAGCCCCTCGCGCTGCGCCAAGAAATGCAGCGTCGTGGGTTGAATCTGCATCAGCCCGCGCGCGCCCTTGTCACTCACCGCGCCAGTCGAGAAATCTGACTCGACGTCGATGACCGCCAGAATCAGCAGCGGGTCGTAGCCCGCGCGGCGAGCCTCTTCGACCACGGCCCGCGCCACCTGCTTGCGCAGCGTCAGCCCGAACTCGGGGGCGCGACGCGCGAGTACGCTCTCAATCAGCTCCAGATCGACTTCGTGGGCACGTGGCGCCGCGACGGTCTCACGCACCATCGGCGCTGCCTGCGACACCACCGGCGACAGCCGCGCTGAGAGCACAAGCGCTCCCGCCGCCAGCAGCGGCAACTTTCC
>JBQTKE010000376.1:0-7322 GCA_052386435.1 Myxococcaceae bacterium | reverse complement strand
CGAAGAGCAGCTGAAATCCCGAACGAGGCGCGGCAGCCGTTGCCTCCGCGGCGGGCACCTGCTCCCGAGCGATGCGGTAGATGCACTCCGGTTCGCTGAGCGCTTCAAGAGCGATCTGTTCGGTGTGACGCTGAACGAGCGGCACCACTTCCGCGTCGCGGATGTAGCTGCGAGCACGCAGGACGCGGAGCAGCTCAGCGGAGGCGGCGGCGCGAATGAGCCGAAGCTCGGACTCCTGGTCCGAGTCGATCAACCCGTCGCGGCGCGCACGATCGAGTAGAGATTCATGCGCCACCGAGGAGCATGCACCGACGACGGACCCGCGGTGGAACCAGAGGACGCGCAGAGCTTCGTTGGAACGAACCTCCAGCTTCACCTCGGCGCCGGTCTGCACAATGGAGAGGACCACCCGCGCCAGCCCGCGCAAATCCACCGAGCCGGTCGCGGCGATCTTGGCGGCCGTACGACCTGGCGCGTCGAGCGGGAGGAGCGCCGCCGCCGCCAGTCGTTCCGCTTCGACGCGCGCTGCTTCGGCTTGGCGAGTGGCTTCGGTGAGGGCCCTCTCCGCGGCTTGGCGGTTGGCGCGCTCGGCTTGAACCGACGCGGCCGCCGCGGCTGCCGCGCTCTTCGCCTCTTCAGAGGCCCGCCGCAGCCGCTCCAGCTCTTCTTCTAGTCTGGACCGGCGCTCGCGCTCACGGGAGACCGCCTCTTCCGCCTCGTGCACCTGGCGGGCGCTCGACTCGCGCACCGACGCCAACTCTCGCTCCAGCGCCTGCGCGGCCACGTCGACCTGTCGCTTCGCCTTCCGCGCCAGCTCTTCCGCGTGGGCGGCGGCGAGCTTCGCGGCGTCCTCGCGCTGAGCACTTCCGGTCGCGGCGGCGACGGCGACAGCCACCTCGCGCTCATTCTCTTCGAGCGTTCTAGAATCGCCGCGCGTGACCGGCTTTTCGTTCTCCGCCGCCAGCGCGATCAGCGCCTCGCGGGCAGAAGCAAGCGTCCCATTCCCCGTGTTGCTGGAGAGCGCCCGGTGCGTGAAGAGATCATCCATCGCCGCGAGGGGTGCGAGCTGCGGAGACGGCGGAGGCTCGAAGCCTTCCTCGGAAATAATGATGTTCGGATCGCTTTGAACCTCTTCCTCGACATCGATGTCCGGATGGAAGTCCGCGTCAGACACGGAGAGCGTCGAGGCGGACCGAAGATTCGGAGGAGCCGGACGTGAGCCGCGGCGCTGCTTGGCCCGTCGATCATCAAGCTTCGCCTGTTCTGCCTCCGCCGCGAGCCGCTGCTCTTCCTCCGCGGCGTGAGCCTCCGCGCCCCAATCCGGCGCCTGCATCTCAAACCCGTGCTGCGGCATCTCCACGACCTGGGTCTGCTCCTCGCCCGGCTCCATGACTGTGCCGTAAGGACCCGTCGGTTCCTGCAACTCCGTGCCTTCGGACTTCGCGAGCCGTTCCGCGAGCGTGCGGTTCCCCGGCTCGATCATCTCAGCGTCGAGATCCGCGAAGGCGCCTTCGGTCGAACCGACCTCCGCGGGCGGTGCCTCGCGGACTTCCACCGGAGGGACAGCAGCCTGGCGCATCCGGCGTCGGCGCTCTGCTTCGGCGCGGACTTCACGCTCTAGGGCCTCCATCTCCGCATCGTCACCCGTGGGGTGGCGCAGCGTGTCCTCGATGTCGGCCTGCGCTTCCGCTTCGACCTGCCGGTAGGTCTCTTCCAGAGCCGCCTCGAGATCCGCGGCTGCCTTCTCCTCCGTCACGTCGAGCGCGACCCGCTGGGTCTCTTCCTCGACCACGCTCGCCGGCTTTCGCACGCGCCAGCTCTCGGGCGCTTCTTCTGATGACGCGGAGGTTTCAACCGGGAGCTGCCCGGCCGAAGCGTGCTCGACGGCAGTCCAATTCTCAGGTTCCTGCGACGCGCTGACATTCATCCCAGCGTCCTGAACCATCTCCAGGAACATCGCGCCATCGAGCGGCAGCGGAATCACCGGCGCGGAGAAGCCCGGAAGGGTCTCGCCTAGGAGCAGAACGCGGAGCAGTCCTGCGTCCGGGTGCTGCTGAATCTCTTCCAGCGCGACCGACCCGCGGCCACCTTCCACCGCGGGCGCCAGGATCATCAGGCTGGGCAAGTGGTGCCCAAATCCAATCACCGCATCCGCGGCCGACGTCGCGAGCACCACCTCATGTCCGTCTTTCGCCAACAGCCGACGGATCACCGCGATGGTGGCGATGTCGTCGTGGACGAGGAGGATCGGGCCGGCCATGAGATTGGGCGAAATTCTACAGCATCGCTCCCGGATCCACGTCGATCACAACCTTCACCGTGGACGGAACGTCCAGCAGCGACGCCTCCAACTCCGCGGCGAAGGGAGCCAAGGCTGCGTGGGAAGGCCCCTTGAGCAGCGCCTGCCAGCGGGTTTTCCCCTTGATTCGAGCGATGGGCGCAGGCGCGGGACCCAGCAACCTCACTCCGCGGGCCGCGCCGGGCAGCTTTCGAGCGACCCTATCCCCCAGCTGTGTCGCGACCTGCGCGGTCAGCCCGGGGTGTTCGCCTTCGATACGAACCGCGATCAGCCGGGTGTATGGCGGATAGGCCAGCGCGTTGCGCCACCGCAGCTCGTGTTCAGAGAACCCATCGAAATCATGGGTGAGGACACGCTTCACCGGCTCTGATTCAGGGTTGTAGGTCTGGACCATGACGCGCCCGGGGTCCTTGCCTCGACCGGCTCGACCGGCGACTTGCGTGAGCAGATGGAAGGTCCGTTCGGCGGCGCGAAAATCAGGGATCGACAGGGATGTATCAGCCATCACCACGCACACCAGCGTCACCCCGGGGAAGTCGTGCCCCTTGGCGACCATCTGCGTACCTACGAGGACATCCAGCTCCCGCCGGGCGAACGCCGCCAACAGCTCAGTCAGTTTCTCGGAGTTGCTCGCGGAATCGCGGTCGAGTCTCGCCACGCGCGCCTTCGTAAAACGCGCCGCGACCTCAGCCTCGACCCGCTCGGTGCCAATACCCAACTTGAGCAAGTTTCCGCGGCAGTGCGTGCAGTGCTCCGGGACAGGGAGCGTCAGCCCGCAGTAGTGACACATCACCTTGTTCATCGAGAGGTGATGCGTCAGCGAGACGTCGCAGGCGCTGCAGCGCAGCCCTTCGCCGCAGACCTCGCAGACCAAGAACGTGCTGTGACCGCGCCGGTTGAGGAACAGGATGACCTGCTGCCCCCTGTCCAGCGTCTCCTGCATCGCATCGAGCAGCGGACGCGAAAGGACGGGCGCTTCTTGATCAGGCCGCTGCGTCTCGCGCGGACGCTCAATTCGGAGATCCACGATCGACACCGTGGGCATGGGCCGATCATCGACGCGCGCGCTCAACCGCACCTGCTTGTAGCGACCGCGCCGAGCGTTCTCCAACGTCTCCAGCGAAGGCGTGGCGGATCCAAGAATCACCGTGGTACCGGACTGCTTGGCGCGGACCACGGCGAGATCGCGCGCTTGGTACCGCAGCTTCTCTTCCTGCTTGAAGGAGGGGTCGTGCTCCTCGTCGACGACCACCACACCCAGATCAGCCACGGGGGCGAAGATGGCGGAGCGCACGCCGACCGCGATTCGGAACGTTCCTTTGCGCAGACCTTGCCAATGTCGAAGTCGATCACGGTCTTTGAGTGCTGAGTGAAGCACCGCGACTCCCGAGCCGAAACGACTGCGAAACCGCCCGACGAGCTGTGGGGTCAACGCGATTTCCGGAACGAGAATCAGACTCCCCTTCCCTAACTCCAGCGCTCGCTCCACCACGCGCAGATAGACCTCGGTCTTGCCGCTGCCAGTGACGCCGTGAAGCAGGTACGGGGCGAAGCCGCCTTGTTCGACAGCCGAGCAGAGCTCGGTCACCGCAGTGGCTTGTTCGGGCGTGAGCTGGGCTGGTCGAGACTGCGCGAGGCCCTCGTGAACACCTCGAATGACCGCCTTCGCTTCTAGCGCTACGAAGCCGCGCTCTTCCAGACGACGCAGCGTCTCCCGAGCGCCTGGGATGGCGTGCGCGACTTCATCCGCCGCGGCACGACCTCCCACCGCGAGGAGATACGAGAGTGCCGCGGCCTGAGAGGGAGCTCGGCGGAGCACCGCGGGGTCGGCACCCGGAAGCACACGCGCGAACAGCTCCACCTCCTCGGCAACCTCTTTCTCGTCTTCGCCACCTGCCATGCCCGGAGGAAGCGCACCGCGGATCGCCTCGCCCAACGGGTAGCGGTAGTGCTCCGCGGCGAAGCGTAGGAGGGAGAGCAGCTCGGCCGGCAACGCGGGGGTCTCGTCGAGGATCTTCTCGACGGGCCTCAGTCGAACCTCGGCACTCGGCGCCGCGCTGAATCCAAGGAAGAAGCCCATCGTCTTGGCGCGACCGAACGGCACGAGAATGCGTTGGCCCGCGCGGAGCTTCGGTTGCAGCGCTTCCGGCACCACATACGTGAACTCGCCGCGGACCGGGCGACCGACGGCGACGCGCGCGTAGGCGCTGTCCGTGATCTCCATCGACTCCGCCAGCGACGTCTGCTCGTTCACCCGCCCACACTAAGCAGGGGGGCTGACTCGGTAAAGCAACTGCTTGAGGTTCGGCGAGGTTCTGGGTTGGAGCGCTTGAGCGCCCTGATACCTGCCCCTCGATTCGGCCTGTTGCGATGCTCCACAGCTGAGCCAACGCGGTGTGGAGATTTTCCGCGACGCGCGTTCGTGCCGTCTTCCCAAACAACGAAATTGCTCATCGGCGCGAGAAATGCTTAACGCCCTGCGCGATCCAAGACGTACGCCGTACTTTTCAACACCGTCAGGAGATTCACCCCAAATGAAGACTGCTCTTTTCGCATCTGTGCTGTCCGTCACGCTGGTTGCCTTTGCTGGTGCCGATAAGAAGGCCGACGCGGGCACCCACTTCGTCCTCGATAACAAGAAGGCCGACGCGGGCACCCACCTCGCCCTCGACAACAAGAAGGCCGACGCAGGCACCCACTTCGTCCTCGACAACAAGAAGGCCGACGCAGGCACCCACCTGGCTTCTCGCTAAGTCAGTCGGTGGTCTTGTTCGCCCAGGCTGAACCTTCGGGTTCGCCTGGGCGATTTCATTTGGGAAGGAAGCGCAGGACGAAGCGCTCCGTTGCCTCCAGGACCGCGACGGCTTTCAGAAGAGTCGATCCGAAAGAGAGGAGCGGGTGTCCGCCTTCGCGCCGGTGAAGCGCAGCTGCAGCTCGCCTCCGCGCGCCAGCTCGATGGTCCGAGGGAACCACTCGCCCGTCGCCGCCGAAGAGTAGTCGATGAAGCGCACGTCCCAGTCCGCCGTCTTCACGCGCGCGGGGAGGAACGAGTCTTTGTAAACCCAGAACTGCGCCGAGCCGTCCGCGGGATCTCCCAGCACGTAGGCAACCTTGCCGCCGTAGCGCGAGAGCGACGTCTTCCCCGACTCGATGCCCAAGGAACGCAAGTGGCGATCCATTGCGGCGCGCGTTTCGCCGTCACCCCCGGACTTCACCGCCAGCAGCGAACAGACTTCCTGCAGCACGGTGGCGGCGGTGGCGATCTCCGTCCCTTCCACCCGCTTCTTGCCGTGGTTCAGCGCGGACGCGCCCTTGCCACCTTCGGGCGAGGACACGTCGAAGCGACAGCGGTTGGGGAACTTCACGGAGAAGACGCCGTCGAGCGCAATCTCGGTCCGCTCGGTGGGAAGGTTCAGAGCGCTGGCGGCTTCCCGCGCGCCGTTGCCGAAGAAGGTCGCGCTTCCCTCGACGCGCAAGGCGCCCAGCTGCAGGTCATCCCGCGCGTTCGCGAGCCTGCGCAAGATCGACACGCCCGGTAGCACATAGCCAAACGCCACGCCGGCCACGGAGATCACCAACAGCCACGTCAATCGCTTCACTTGACCACTTCCTTCAGCCACGCCAGCAGCGGTCCTCTCAAATCAGGCCGCTTCAGGGCGTACGCCACGTTCGCCTTCACGTAGCCCACTTTGTCGCCGGCGTCGTAACGAAGTCCTTTGAATTTGAGGCCGATGAGCCCCTCGGTCTTCTGAAGCGTCGCCAGACCGTCGGTCAGTTGGATCTCTCCCCCCACGCCTGCTTTCTGCTTCTCCAGAATTCCGAAGATCGATGGCGGCAGCACGTAACGGCCAATCACCGCCAGACGCGAAGGTGCGGTGCCTTTCTTCGGCTTCTCCACGATCTGGGAGATCTTGACCGTCAGCTCGTCCAGCGCTTCACCCGCGGCGATCCCATAAAGGTGCGTCTCCTCCTCCGGAACCTCCATCAGCGCGACCACGCCCTTGCTGTGCTTGGCATACGCGTTGGCCAACTGCTGAATCGCCGGCTCTTCGGCATCGATCAAGTCGTCGCCCAGAATAACGCCGAAGGGCTCGTCGCCCACCAAACCGCGCGCACAAAGCACCGCGTGACCCAGGCCCAGGGGCTGCTTCTGTCGCAGGCTCAAGATGTTGGCCATGCTGGAGATTCCCTGAAGCTGGCTCCACTCCTTCTCCTTCCCGCGCGACTTGAGCGTGGTCTCCAGCTCGAAGGAGTGGTCGAAGTGGTCTTCGATGCTGCCCTTGCCTCGGCCGTTGATGACAATGACGTCTTTGATTCCCGCGGCGACCGCCTCTTCCACGATGTACTGAAGCGTCGGCGTGTCGACGATCGGCAACATCTCCTTGGGAATGGCCTTGGTGGCGGGAAGAAACCGGGTTCCCAGACCTGCTGCCGGAACGACGCACTTGCGAATGATCGGCTGAGCCATAGGACCGCTGAATCTAGTGATGGCGCTCGGGCGCATCAAGGCGGTTAGGATGAGCGCTTCCCGATGAAATGGCTCCGCCCGCTCGTCTTGCTTGCGTCGGTCCCCTGCTTCGCGCAGCAGGAGCCGGGCCTACGGGATGTGCAGCACGCACGCACAATGTCAATGGGCGGCGCCTTCCGAGCGTTGGGGCTGGGCGCGGATGCCTCAGTGGGCAACCCCGCTTCGATGCCGCTGCTCAAGCGCTACCAAATGGATCTCTCCGGCGCGTACGACGTCCAGACCAAGTTCGGCTACGGCGCGGCGGCGGTGCTCGACAGCGTCACCAGTCAGATCGCCGCGGGCGTGCACTATGCGTTCGTTTCGCTGGGACACGATGACGATCACCGCTTTGCCCACGTGACCACGCTCGCCTCGGGCGCGGCGCTCTCGGAAGTCGTTCACATTGGGCTCTCCGGAAAACACATCTTGGAGAACGGATCGCGCACCGCCAACGCGGTGACGATGGACGCGGGGCTGCTCTTTCGCTTCGGCTCGCTCTCGGTGTCAGTGACCGGG
>JBQTKE010000375.1:0-5213 GCA_052386435.1 Myxococcaceae bacterium | reverse complement strand
TGCGGCGCCTTCTCGCGGGTCCGTGTCGGCGGCGATCTCGTCGATCAACACCAACGATCCTTCGCTCGCTTCTCGGAGAATCTGCCGCAGCTGCGCCACGTGGGCGCTGAAGGTGGAGAGGTCCTGGGCCAGATCCTGCGCATCTCCGACCGTGGAGTGGATGGACCGGTAGAGAGGAAGCGACGAGCCCTCCGCGACGGGAATGGGCAAACCCGCTCGTAGCATCAGCGAACAGAGCCCCACGCCGGTCAGCGTCACCGTCTTGCCGCCCGCATTCGGGCCAGAGATGACCAGCGCGCGCGACTCGCCGCTTAGAGTGACGTCATTCGCCACGACCTCTTTGTCGCGCAGGACGAGCAGTGGGTGACGAAGCGAACGCAGGTCGAGCGCGCCCCGGATACCGGAGAGGGTGGGCGTCTGCGCTCGCAGATCCGCGGCCAAACGTGCCGCGGCTTCCAATTCATCCAACTCCGCTGCGGCGTCGATCCCTTCAAGGATCTGGTTCGTATAGCGACCAAGGTCCTCTGACGCTTCCTGCAGAATGCGGCGCTCTTCTTCCAGCACCAACGACTGCGCGATCGCCAGATCGTTGCCCATTCCGATCAAGGGCTGAGGCTCAACGAAGAGCGTCTGACCAGACTGGCTGGCGTTGTGAACGATGCCCGGAACCTCCGCGCGGTGCTGAGCGAGCACCGGCACGACGTAGCGCTCATTGCGGAGCGTGTAATAGCCCTCGCGCAGGTTGGGGAGGAACTTCTCGTCGTGGAGCAACCCGTCCAGCTTGGACTTGATGCTTCGGTGCAATCCCCGCACGCGATCGCGCGCTTCGCGAAGTGCGCTGCTGGCGCGGTCGGAGATCTCGCCGCTCGATTCGAAGAGTCCGTCCACGCGACGGGCGAGCGCCTCAAGCGGTGGAAGGCGACGGCCAATCATCGCGGGGCGAGGCGCCAAGTTCTCCCGCTCCTCCAACGCTTCTCGCGTGCGGATGAACGCGAGGAGCATCTGCGCGATGTCGAGCAGCTCCTTCGGTTCGAGCAGTCCCCCCTTCGCCGCGCGCTCAACGGGGCCGCGAACGTCTGGCAGCGAACCCAACGGCAGTGAGTACTGCTGCTCCTGCAATCGCCGCGCGTCCTCCACCCGCGCTAAGGATTCCAGAACCTCCTCGGCATTCGCGAGGAAAGGGCGCGCCAGTGCGCGGCGGCGCCCCATCTCCGAGCGGCAGCGCTGAGCGAGGGCAGCAGTGATCTCAGCGAAGCCAAGATCGTCCAGCGTTCGTTGTGCGAATTCCACGGTCGGGTTCAACGATGGACGCCGCTCGCCGTCAAGGCCTGACTCAGACCCGTTGCTCTGTAAGTTATGACCGGCAAGCTGGCTGAGACGTCGTTGCCTCACGCTCACGCCGAACGATCACACCCGCATTTTGAAGGTTCGCTCGTCTTCGGGCGACGGAGGCGGGATGGCGCCGCGCTCGGCTTCGCGAAGCAGCCGCCAGATTTGTTGACCCAGGACGTCGACCTCGCTCGAGGCGAACTGCTCTCCTCCGAAACGCTCCACCACGTTCGTCTGCAGCGCCAAAATCCGCGCGTCCTGAGCGAAGATCCGCGTCGCCACCGGGGTGAGCGCGGACTTCACCACCCATGCTGGGATCGGCAGTCGGAAGGTGACCACCGCGTAGATCGTGGTCTCGAAATCAGACACGGGCGTCATCGCGGACGTGACCAAGAGGTGGCTGCGATCTCCGAGCCGGTATTCCACCTGGGCGATCGACGGGAGCAAGAAGCGATCGAAATGCTCTACCACCCCTCCGCCCGGCGCGAGAAGCTTCCCCACCACGCCTACTGGACGAGGTTCGCCTCGGTACTCCGCCTCCACACCCTGCGCAAGCCGTCGCACCGTCACGTCGAGGGTGTTCTTCGCCTCTCCTCCTCGAAAGAGCCCCGCGTGGAGATAAGCGGTGTGCGGCACGTCCAGCGTGTTCTCCAGCGCGGCCAGCAGCGTGCCCTTCACGGTGAAGCCGCGGCGCACGTGGTGGTAGCGCGCGTCCTCCAAAGCGGGAAACCGGAAGGGCGCGTCGGAAGGAGCGACGTCCGGCGTGGAGTAGACCCAAACGAATCCGTCCAACTCGCGCACGGCATACGACGAGGCCCGCCGAGACTTCGCATCCGGTTCTCCCTCGAGCCCCGGGATCGCGCGGCACTGTCCGGTGCGATCAAACCTCCAGCCGTGGTACCCGCACTGCAGGTGGCCCTGAACGACGCGCCCCGCGGAGAGCGGCACGTTGCGGTGCGGGCAGCGATCCAGAAAGCACGCGGCGGCGCCCGCTTCATCGCGGAACAACACCAACGGTGTGCCTTGCAGCGTCCTTCCCAGCGGCTTGGCCTTTAGCTCTTCGGATCGGCAGGCGATGAACCAATGGTTCGGCAGTGAAACGACGGAGACGTGACCTTTGGTGGGTGGCGGCGCCAGATGTGCGGCAGGAGGCATGGACACAAACCTAGGCTATAAGCGAACGAATGTGGCCCGTCCTCTGCCTCACCTTGCTGGCGGCTCCGGCGGACCTCAACCCCGTCGTGCGCCAAGCGCTCTCGCTGGAACAGTCCGGCGACGACGTGGGTGCGCTGGCTGCGTTGGACAAGTTGATCTCCCAGCAGCCTGGCGCGGAGCTGCCGCGTCTGGAAGCTGCACGCATTCGGCTGAAGCGCGCCGAGGACGTGGATCGCGCCGAAGCGGATCTGGAAGCAGTTCGCTCGCGGACGCCGGAGAATCCGCGCGCCCAGTATCTTTGGGGCCTGTTGATGGAGGAGCGCGGCAAGTCAGAAGAAGCGCGCGACGCGTTTGAGCTCGCTGTCTTCTACAGGCCGCTCTACGCGGACGCGCGGCTGCGCTTGGCGGCGCTGGCGTTGGCGGGATCGGATTGGGTGAAGGCGGAGACGCATTACCGCGTGGTCGTTCGAGCTCAGCCGGAGCTGGCGCAGGCGAAGTTGCAGCTGGCGCACGTGCTGGAGAAGCAGTCGCGCTTCGACGACGCGGAGCGCGTGCTCAAGGGACTTCTCGCGTCACAGCCCAAGTCGGTGGCGGTTGTTCGAAGGCTGACGGAGCTCTACGAGCGCATGGACCGGCCCAAGCTCGCGGCGAAGCTGAGACAGTCGCTGGAGCCGGAGAAGCCGACCAAGAAGAAGATGCGTCCGCTCAAGAAGTCCCGCAGGTGAGCACGGGTGGTTGCTCAACGGTGCTTTGGAGCGGGCAGCGCGAGGGCAGGGCGGTATAGTCGAGACGCTTTGCGTACACTCACTCTGACACTGCTCCCGTTTCTGCTCGTCAGCGCAACGCCGATGAAGCCGGAGATCGCTTCGACCCTGAAGACGCTGCGGCAGATCGAGACCGCGGCGCTCAAGGGCGACAGCGATGCGCTGCGAATCTCTTTTCAGGATCAGTCGCGGGACCGTCCCAGCGACTTCATGCTCCGCGTCTACGCGGCGTGGTGTCTGGGCAAATCCAACGAGGCTTGGAACACGCTGCGCACGCTCGCCAACATGCAGCGCGAGAGCCCGTGGCCTCACCTTGGCATGGCTCGCATCTTCGTGAGCTGGAAGATGAAGGATCAGGCTCGGCCGGAGTTGGAGAAGTTGTTGCGGCAGAACCCGCAGTTCTATCCCGCGCTCACGGTGCTGGGGCAGCTGGAGTTGAGCCGCGGTGAGCACGCCGCCGCGGAGAAACAGTTCCGCGCTGCGTTGGCGATCGCCGACGACGGCGAGGCTCGGGCGGGACTTGGCTTGGCGCTGCTCGCGCAGGAGGAGCCGGGGCCTGCGAAGGTAGAGCTGGAAAAGGCGATCGCGCTGTATCCCGAGCAACCTGAGGCGCTCAGCGCGCTCATCTCCCTGTCAAAAGCGGCGGGCGATCCGGCAGGTGCGGCGCGTTCGGCGGAGAAGCTCACGGGGCTCGCGCCCAGGGATGCGAAGGCGCGGCGGACGCTGGCGGATCTCAGGCTCGAAGCGGGCGACAAGCCCGGCGCTGCGAAGGAGTATGAGGCGCTTCAAAAGCTCGGTGGATGGGACGAGACCGTTCTGGAAAAGCTCGTGGGCTTGCATCGCGAGCTGGGAAACGCGGACGGCGAAGAGCGCGCGCTCAAACAGCTTGCTACGCTGAAGCGGCAGGAGAGCGCCTACCCGTTGCGGCTCGCTGAGCTGGCGGAGGCGCGCGGTTCCGTGGAGGACGCCGAGGCGCAGTTGGTGGAAGCGGCGGCACGCGCTCCGAAGCGCGCGGAGGTCCACGCGCGGCTGGGAAAATTCCGGCTGGGTCGCGGTCAGCTCCGTCAGGCGTTGGATGAGCTGAGGCTCGCGCGGACTGCGACCGAAGGTGACAATCCGGAGTCGCTCGATGCGGACCTCGCCGCGCTTTCGGAGCAGCTGCAGCTTCCGAAAAAGCCTGCATCCGGTTCGGTGGATCAGATCTACAAGAAGGTCTCCACCGGCTTGAACGCGGTCTACCACGCGAGATTGAAGGAGCGCGAAGACCTCGCGGGCGTGCTCAAGGTCAAAGTTGTGGTCGACAAAGGCGGCGCGGTGTCGTCGGTGGAGTTGGTGGAGGATTCGGTGCAGGACGCGGTGATCGAAGGGCACGTCTACTTCGCGCTCAAGGATGCGGTGTACCCGAAGCAGAAGCGCGAGCCGACGTTCGAATTCGAGCTCAAACCGCCCAAGAAGAAGGAGCCGTAACGATGGCAGTCCGCACGGGGTTGGATGTCTGGGTGGTGGAGGGCTTCTCTGCGCTGAAAGGGAAGCGCGTGGGGGCGATTGTTAATCCCACCAGCGTGGATTCCGAGTTCAGGCACCTGGCGGATCTGCTGGCTGCCGCGGAAGACGTCACGTTGGGCGCGCTCTTCGGCCCCGAGCACGGCGCGCGCGGCGAAGCACAATACATGGTCGCGGTGGAAGACGAGCTCTTGGATTCCCGCACCGGCGTTCCGGTCTATAGCCTTTACGGCTCGACGTTCGAATCGCTGAGCCCGAAGCCGGAGTGGTTGGAGGGGCTGGACGCGCTGGTGTTCGACATCCAAGACGTGGGCAGCCGCTACTACACGTACGTGTACACGATGGCGCTGTCGATGAAGGCCGCCGCTTTGGCGAAGATTCCTTTCTACGTGCTGGATCGGCCCAACCCCATCAACGGCGTGCAGACCGAAGGCAATCTGCTGGCGCCGCGGTACCGATCGT
>JBQTKE010000374.1:0-17406 GCA_052386435.1 Myxococcaceae bacterium | reverse complement strand
CGGGCTTGGCTCTGAGAGGTGCGGCCGCCCACACCACAGATTCTCGTCAGCCGCGGGAAGAGGCTGGCATTTTTGCCACAGTAAGGGTCGTGGGCTTCCGCTAAGTTGTCCCTGCCCGTGAAGACCGAACCGTTCGCCAGCGTCTCTGACGCGACCAGCCGCCTGGAGGCCGTGAGCTACCTACCCTCCCCCGAGATCGCCACCGCGGCATTCTTGGCAGACCGCATGAACAAGCCGGTGCTGGTTGAAGGACCCGCGGGCGTGGGGAAGACCGACTTCGCGCGCGCCTTGTCCGAAGCGCTGGGTCGCAACCTTATCCGCTTGCAGTGCTACGAGGGGTTGGACGAGGCGAAGGCTCTCTACGAGTGGGAGTACGCCAAGCAGCTGCTTTACACCCAGCTGCTCAAGGACAAGATCGGCGACATGGTGCAGGGCGCCACGACCCTGAACGAAGCCGCGGAGCGCGTGGCCCAAGGCGACGCCGTCTTCTTCTCGGAACGCTTCCTCCTGCCCCGCCCCATTCTCAAGGCGCTCACCTCAGAAACACCGGCGTTACTCCTGGTGGACGAGGTCGACAAGGCAGACCCCGAGTTCGAGGCCTTCTTGTTGGAAGTCCTCTCTGACAACGCTGTCACAGTGCCGGAGCTTGGGACCTTCAAAGCCAAGCATGTCCCGCGTGTCGTGCTCACCTCCAACAACGCCCGGGAACTGTCTGACGCACTCAAGCGCCGCTGCCTGCACTTGCACATCGATTACCCAACCCGGGAACGCGAGCTCCGCATCGTGCGTACGCGATTACCCGGCCTGTCGGAGAAGCTGTCGGAGCAGGTGGTCGCCGCGGTGCAGAAAATTCGATCGCTGGAGCTGAAGAAGGCGCCGTCGATCAGCGAGACCTTGGATTGGGCGCAGAGCCTCGTCCTGCTCAACGCGGAATCACTCTCCGCCGATCTGGTGGCCACCACGTTGAACGTGGTGCTCAAGCACGAAGGTGATTTGGAAAAAGCCAGGGCGCACCTCCCAGCCATTGCGCAGGGGTGAAGAGAGGTAAACGTCGGCGGCCCAACCTTGTCTCCCGAAGTCGCCCTTGACGCGTCAGGCGGTCGACATCAAATGGGCACCATGAGCGCTCGAGTCTTGCTGGTTGAAAACGATGACGGCGTGAGAGACGCCTTGGCGGAGCTCCTCACCTCGCACGGCTGTGAGGTGGAGAGCGCGCATGACGGGGCCGAAGCGCTGAAATGCCTCCAAGCCAAGTCCAACCAGCACCTGCCCGACGTGATTCTGTTGGACCTGGTAATGCGGGTGATGAACGGCTGGAGGTTTGCTTCCGAGATGCGCAGCGATCCGCGACTCGCCACCCTGCCAGTTGTCGTCCTCTCCGCCGTGCGGGAACCGCTGGCGAGGGTGGCGCGCGCCGAGGCGTATCTCTCCAAGCCGCTCGATGTGGGACATCTCAAAGAGACCGTGGAACGCGTGGCCACCGCGCACCGCAACCTGATCGCCGGTCAGCAACTGGCGCACCTCTAGAGGCTGGAGCCGCCATTCACGTCCGAAACCTGCGAGCAAGACTGATAAACAGTTGCCGCGGAGGTTTGAACCATGTCCTCGCTGGTCGAAAAGTCCATTCCCTCACCCGTGGGCAATTTGCGCCTGATCGCCAACGAACAGGCGTTGGTGGCGCTGCTGTTTCCCGATCACCGCAGAGCGCCGCACTTCGAAACGCAAGTGAAGCGAGCGCACCCCGTGCTCGACCAAGCCGAGGCCGAGCTGAACGAATACTTTCGAGCAGAGCGCAAGCGCTTCACCACCCCGCTCGCGCCGCAAGGCACCCCCTTTCAGCGCGCCGTCTGGGAAGCCCTGAAGACAATCCCGTTCGGGGATACCCGCTCGTACAGAGCACTCGCCATCCAGGTGAACAAGCCAGCCGCAGTGAGAGCCGTAGGAAGCGCGAACGGGCGCAACCCGCTCTCCATCTTCGTCCCCTGCCACCGAGTCCTCGGAAGCACCGGAGCCCTCACCGGCTACGCGGGAGGAACCGCCAGCAAGCAATGGCTGCTCAACCACGAGCGGGAGTAGCTCAGTCGATCCGACGGAGCATCAGCTCAGCTCTAGCGTGTCGGCGGGAGCGGCTGGCACCTTCTGCCAGCCAACGCCTAAAGCACCGCCTGATCCTTAGAGCGGGATTTTCACCACGGCCGGAGCCACTTGTAGGAAGCTGCCCTCGCCTTGAGCCTCCACGACCCGGTCAACGTCCTCATCGTCGATGATGATCGCGCCATCCAGCGGATGCTCGCGGACGCGCTCACCAAGCAGGGCTTCGTCGTCACCGTGGAGCGCGACGGAGAGTGGGCCCTCAGAACGTTCGAAAAGAAGAACTTCGACGTAGTGCTCTTAGACCTCCTGCTCCCGGCGATGAGCGGCTACGAGGTCGCCGAGAAATTGCTGGCGACGCCGAAGGGCCGGCGCGTTCCCATCATCTTCATCTCCGGCGTCTACACCTCCGCGTTGCAGCAACAGGAAGCGGTGGAGAAGCACGGCGCCTACGCCTTCCTCCAGAAGCCCGTCCGCCTCAACACCTTGCAGCAGACCCTGATCGCCGCGTTGGGTGCACGCTTTCCTGCGCCACGAACACTTCCTCCCCCGCCGCCGCCAGACGCGACCGACGACGACGAGAACACCCCGCCCGAACCACTGGCGGACACGTCGGCGCGCGAAGAAGCAAGCCAGGTCGAGTCAGCCTCCCGCTCGGCCGGAGGCGCCTCCTCGCAAACCCTCCGCGGTGACTTCTCGGAGAAACCCTTCCCAGAAGTGCTCGCGGAGATCTACCGCTGGAAGGCCACCGGCGCGCTGCTGCTGCGTCGAGCCAAGGTGAAAAAAATCATCTTCTTCCGCAACGGCGTCCCGCACTCCGTGAAGAGCAACCTGCTCTCCGAATGCTTGGGCCGCGTGATGGTGCGGGAGAAGATGATCTCCGAAGCCGAATGCGACGAATCGCTCAAGCGCATGAAGGCGTCGAACCGGATGCAAGGCACCGTGTTGATCGAGATGGGTTGCATCAGCCCACACAACCTGGTCCACGGCCTGACCCTGCAGCTGCAGACCAAAATCTTCGACGTTTTCCGCTGGGAGCTCGGCGAATACCAGCTCAACCCGAACGTCGAGCTGCCGGCCGAGACCTCCAACCTGGAGATGACCGCGGCGCAGATCATCTACGAAGGAATCAAGCGCACCTACGACGAGGAGTTGTTGGGCAAGATCGCGGGCGATCTCTCGCACCTGTACGTCCACCCTTCCGAAGATCCGCTTTACGCGCTCCAGGACGCGGGGCTCGGCGAAGACGAGCAGCAGTTGCTCCAAGCCGCGGATGGGAGAAAAACGGTCGCCACCTTGAAGGCGTTGGCGCTGTTGCCGCCGCTCGACACCGAGCGTTTTCTCTATGCCATGCAGTGCGCGCAGATGGTGACGCTGAAGAAGGACGCAGCCACCGGCAAGCCGCGCATCTCGATTGCCCAAATGGCGGCGCAGGCAGCGCGCCCTCCCCCGCTGCCCATCTCCAACCCCTCCAACCCCGTCCCTCCGCGCGCCACGCCCACCGAGATGGAGCTGCCACCGGATGTGCCGACCTCACAGCCCGCGTCCGAGCGGGGCAGTCGACCGGGCGTGGTGCCGAAACCGCTCGGCTCGTTGTTGCCCGAGCTCTCCGGTCTGCACAGTAACTTGAGCGGCGATGAGCAGCTGGTACGCGAACGTTTGGTCGCGAAGGCGAACGAGCTGCGCAAGCTCAACTACTTCGAGATTCTGAACGTCTCGCCCACCGCTTCGCGCGAGGACATCAAGCGCGCCTACTTCACGATGGCCAAGGCGTACCACCCGGACAAGCACTTCGGCTCCGCGTCGGCGGAGATCCGTCAACTCGCGACCCAGCTCTACGACCTCATCTCCTCCGCGCACGACGTGCTCGCCGATCCGGAAGAGCGCGAACGATACAAGAAGCAGCTGGCCGCGGGAGAAGCGAAGCGCGACGAGGGCGACGAGGTCGGCCGCATCCTCGCCGCGGAGGGAAAGTTCCAGCGCGGCGAAGAGCTGTTGCAGCAACGAGATCCTAAAGGGGCGCTCGAACATTTCAAAGGCGCCGTGGCGCTCTACGGACAAGAAGGCGAATTTCACGCGTACTTGGGCTGGACGCAATTCCAGCTCGCGCCCAGCGACGCACACAACGTGGACGACGCGCTTAGATCGCTGGAGAAGGCGATCTCGCTCAACCCCAAGCTCGACAAGAGCTACCTGTTCACCGGGTTCATTTACAAGGCGACGGGGCGTCCGGACAAAGCGGAGAAGTGGTTCGAGAAGGCGATCCAGTGCAATCCGGACTGCACGGAAGCGTTGCGTGAGCTGCGGATTCTGGGCCGGGTGAACCGCTAGCGCTGTGCGACTGTCCCAACGCTTTGAGGTCAACCACCCCCTGGAAGAAATGGAGGTCGCGCTGGTCCGCGCCGCTGAGCGAACACCCGGTCTCGTCACCCCTCCCGAAGAGGCCGCGCTGCGCACCGCGCTCTCCCTCGCCCGTCTCTACAAAGAGCAACGTCATGATGGGCGGCGCGCTCGCATGCTCACCCCGCTTCCTGAGTTGTGAGCCGGGGTTCGACACGCTAGAAGCGGCCGTCTATGAGTTCGACTTCCTCGAAAATTCTCACGGCCGAAAAGATCTGGCTCGACGGCAAGTTCATCAATTGGGACGAGGCCAACGTTCACATCATGACCCACGCCTTGCATTACGGGCTGGGCGTGTTCGAAGGGATTCGCGCGTACAAGACTGCGGATGGGCGCCTCGCGGTGTTCCGACTGCAGGAGCACATCCGCCGCTTCGTCGACTCCGCGCACATCTGTCTGCTCAAGCTGCCGTACACCGAAGCGCAGCTCACCGAGACGTGCCTGGAGCTGCTCCGTCAGCAGAAGCATCTGTTCGCGAACGGCGCCTATCTGCGGCCGATCGCGTTCATGGGTCACGGGGCAATGGGCCTAGGCGCGGTGAACCCTACGCGCGTGGCAGTGACCGCGTGGGATTGGGGCGCCTACTTGGGCGATCAGGGAATTCGCGACGGCATCCGAGCAAAGGTCAGCTCGTTTACGCGCATGCACGTGAACGTGAACATGGTGCGCGGCAAGATCACCGGACAGTACGTGAACTCCATCTTGGCCAAACGTGAGGCGGTGTTGGGCGGCTACGACGAGGCCATCCTGCTGGACATCTCCGGGTTCGTCGCGGAGGCGTCTGGCGAGAACGTGTTCTGCGTGAGCAAGAACGGAACGATCCGCACCCCGCCCCTCTCTTCACCCATCCTCAACGGCATCACCCGCGACACCGTGATCAAGCTGATCCGCGACTCCGGCCGTGAGGTCTACGAGGTCACCTTCACCCGTGACGCCATGTACATCGCCGATGAGGTCTTCCTCACCGGTACCGCGGCGGAGTTGACGCCTGTTCGCGAGATCGACAACCGTCAAGTTGGGAGCGGAAAGGTCGGTGAGATCACCAAGTTCGCTCAGGAGGCGTACTTCAACGTGGTCCGCAGCAAGGACCCGCGGTACGCGAACTGGCTCACGTACGTCTAGGAAACGTCCCCCGCGCGTGACGGCCGGCCCTTTAGACCTTGCCGTAAGCACTCGGAATTTCTACATTGCCGTGTTTGTTCGCATCGAGGGCGCGCGGCTTTGAAGGAACGAAACCAAGAGATCGACGAGAAGAACGAGGACCTCCGGGACTACCTCTCAACGATGAAGGAGAAGGGAAAGGAGTTCCTTGATCGCTTCGAGATGTCGTGGATTTACCACGACAACGCTCTGGAGGGCGTCGTCTTCAACCAAGCGGAGCTCAACGCAGCGCTCCACCCCGGCGTGATGCAGGCCGAGGCGTCGATGATGCCGGTGGTACTAGAGATCCGGAACCACAAGACCGTCTGCGACTACATCCACGAGGAGGCGACAGCGGGCGGCAAGAAGAGCTCGCAGATCACGTTGGCCACCATCAAGCGGATGCACGACCTCTTCACCGGCAACACGCCGGAGGCTCAGGCAGCCCGAGCGCTCACCGAGCGGCGCGAGCGCACAGAGAAAGAGCTGGCCAAAGAGAAAGAGAAGAGCGGCTACCGCAAGGACATGCCGCTGCACCGGACGTACTTCCACGACATCTCCCAGCCCGCGAAGATCCAGCCCGCGCTGGAGAAGCTGGTGGAGTTCACCGGAAGCGCCGAGTTCAAAGAGTTCCATCCCATCAAGCAGGCGGCGACCTTCCAGCACCAGTTCGTACAGATCTTCCCGTTCACGGAGCACTCCGGGAAAATCGGTCGCATGGGATCGAACTTGATCCTGCTGCGGCACGGCTACTTGCCCTGCGTGATCCACTCGATCGATCGCCAAAAGTATTACGAGTCCTTCCGAGGCCCCGTGGCCAACTTCCGGACCCTGGTGATGGACGCGATGGAGAACTCGCTCGACAACGCGCTCAAGTTCTTCCGCGATCTGTCACGCCGCTTCAAAGCGATTAACTAAGTCGCGCAGCGATGCTCTTCGGCGCGCACTTCTCCATTGCGGGTCGGTCAGCCGCGCCTTTGCTCGAGCGGAGGGCTGTGAGCGATTGGGACTCTCGTATCTGGTTATCCACCCAGGCACACATGCGGACGCCGAGCGTGGCCTCACGCTCATCAGTCGAGCACTCGCGAACTCCCCGAGCGACGCCAGGGTTCGCGGGACAGCTCTCGACCGCCGGTCAAGAAAGCTGTCTTGGCTGAGAAGTTCGAGCATCTGCAAGAGCTTCTGTCTTGTGCCAGGACGCCGAGCGGCTGGGCGTCTGTCTCGATACGTGCCACGTCTTCGCGGCCGGATATGATCTTTCCAACGAGTGCTTGAAACCTCTGGCGCGGAGCGTTACGCCCAGACCCTTCGTCGTTTGGAGAAGCTCCCCCCGGAACTGACGCATGCCTTCCTCGTCCTCAGCCAGTGGCCGCGGTGCTCCTCCGGAGGGAGACAGTCACGCCTTAGGACGACTCGCCAAGCTTCCCGCGAAAGCCAAGGTCGATCGGCTGCTGAAGAGCGTCCGCGGCAGACGGCACCCGGTCATCCTCACCCACGACAACCCGGATCCCGACTCCATGGCGGCGGCCTTTGCGCTGGGTTACCTGCTGGAGAAGCGCGCGGGCATGGAGGTGAGCATCGGCTACGGCGGTATCATTGGCCGCGCGGAGAACATGGCGTTCGTGAAGGTGCTGCGGCTGCCCATCGCCCCCATCTCGCAAATCGTCTTCGACGAGCACGACCTCATCGGCCTCGTCGACACCCAGCCTCCCGTGGGCAACCACTCGCTGCCGCCCCGCTACGCCGCGGACATCGTCGTCGATCACCACCCGCTGCGGGACGAGAGCCTCTCTGTGCCTTTCGCGGACGTGGGCGGTGACTTCGGCGCGACGTCGACGATGCTCGTAGAGTACCTGCGCGCCGCGCGCTTGGAGCCGACACCGGAGATCGCCACTGCGCTCTTCTACGGCATCAAGGCGGACACGCGGGATTTGGGACGTGAGACCACCCAGACCGACGTAGACAGTTACCTCTGGCTCTTCCCGCGGATCGACAAGACGGCGCTGGGTCGAATCGAACATCCCGAGCTGCCGCTCAAATATTTTCAGCTCTTCCACAAGGCGATCGAGCGGGCGAAAGTGTACGGCGACGCGATCATCACGGATCTCGACGAGGTCTACTCGCCGGACATGGTCGCCGAGGTCGCGGAGCGGTTGCTCTTCACCGAAGACATGAAGTGGTCGCTCGCGTGTGGCAGCTACCGCAGTCAGCTGTATTTCTCGTTGCGCACCAAAGACCGGCGAATGAACGCGGGGCGGTTAATCCGCGAGATCTGTGAGGACAAGGGAGGCTCCGCTGGAGGCCACGGCAGCATGGCCGGCGCGCGTCTCCCACTCTGGGGAAATCGCGCGAACCGGCTGGCGATCAAGCGCGCGATCTTAAAACGGTTCATTCAAGGCTTCGGCGTAGAGGGCGTACGCCCCGTCTCGCTGCTCGCTGACGAGTCGTGATCTACTGGGACCACAACGCCACCTCGCCGCTGCGAGAAGAAGTCCGCGCGGTGCTGGACGAATCGCTGCGTCACTTCGCGGTGCATCCGGGCAACGCGTCGAGTGTGCATGGAGGAGGCCGGGCTGCTCGAGAACGCTTGGAGTCGGCGCGCGCGCGTGTCGCGAAAATCTTGGGCGCACAACCGCGTGAGGTCGTCTTCACCGGATCGGGATCTGAAGCGAACGCGCTGGCGCTGAAGGGGATCTTCGCTGGGTCGAAACGCACGCGACTCGTCACCACGACCATCGAGCACCCTGCCCTCTTGGCCGCAGCGGCGCAGTTGGAGAAGCAAGGTGTCCAGGTGACGCGCGTCCCGGTGGGTACGACGGGCCACGTAGCGGTGGACGACGTTCTTCGAGTCTTGGGCGATGACGTCGCGCTCTGTTCCGTGATGTGGGCCAACAACGAGACCGGGGCGCTGCAACCCGTGCGAGAGATCGCTCGCGCCTGCGGAGAGCGCGGCATCAAATTCCACACCGACGCGGTGCAGGCAGCGGGCAAGGTGGAGACGAACCTGCGCGAGGTGAACGCCGACTTCCTTTCACTCGCGGGGCACAAGTTGGGAGCT
Source organism: Myxococcaceae bacterium (assembly GCA_052386435.1). GTDB lineage: Bacteria > Myxococcota > Myxococcia > Myxococcales > Myxococcaceae > JBQTKE01. Next base: position 8,717 of record JBQTKE010000374.1, on the reverse strand, counting down.
CCGGCGGGAGTGGGCGTGCTGGTCGTGCGCGATGCGCAACTGGGCGCGCTGACGCCGGGGCATCAAGAGCTCGGTCGTCGAGGCGGAACTTCGAACGTTCCCTACGCCGAAGCGTTCGCGACCGCGCTGGAGCTGGCGACGCGGGAGCTGCCCGCGTACTCGACCCGCATGAGCGCGTTGAGAGATTCGTTCGAGAGGCGCTTAAGCAACGTCGTGATCAACAGCGGCACTGTGCCGCGGATCCCCAACACCTCGAACGTCCGCTTCCCGGGCGCGGACGGAGAGGCGCTGTTGATCGCGTTGGATCTAGAAGGTGTCTGCGTGTCGTCAGGTGCCGCGTGCGCGTCCGGATCGCTCACGCCTTCGCATGTGCTCAAGGCCATGGGCATGTCCTCCACCGAAGCCCAAGAGAGCCTCCGGTTCTCCATGGGACCTGAGACAACGGAAGCGGAGGTCGAGCGCGTCGTTGCACTGTTGAAGCGCTGATCCGTAGCCGGCGGAGCTGCGCGTTAATGGATTCGCGCAGCCTGCTTCTCCCGTCCCAGCACAAACCGTAGGGACAGACAGCCGCGCCGACTACTGGTTAGCCGCGCTGCCGAAAAGACCGCGCACCACGGAAGCGATCGCCAGCGGCGTCCCCACCAGCTCGTCGTAATGAGGAACGAGTGCGTCGCTCAACTCGGCCGCGGTCGCGAACCGTTTCTTCTGCTTGGAATGGAAGCCGCGATCGATCACTTCCGCGAGACCTTCCGAGATCTCCGGACGACGCTCGCGCACCGGCAGGTAGTCACCTGCTTTGACTGCGGCGAAGACTTCTTCCGGCTCCTCGCCCGCGAAGGGACGCTCCAGCGTCAGCAATTCGTAGAGCGTGACCACCGCGGCCCAGAGATCCGCGTCATGAGTGATCTTCCCCGAGAGCGCTTCGGGCGAGAGGTAGTGTGGCTTGCCCGCAAGATCTTGCGCGGCGTTTCCCTTTCCTCTCGCTCGCGCCACGCCGAAGTCTCCCAGCTTCACGTCTCCGACCCGAGAGATGAACAGGTTCGAAGGCGAGACGTCGCAATGAACGAGTCCTAACGGTTTTCTATTCGCGCCCTTCGCGTTGTGCGCGTGCGCCAGCGCATCCGCGAGCACCTTGGCGAGAAACACCGCAAAGTCGATGGGCAGCGGAATGTTGCTCTGCTTGCAGCGCCTTAAGATCTGCGCGAGGTCGCGTCCATCCACCAACTCCATGGCGATGAACGAGATGTCTTGGATCTTCCCCACCTCGTAGACGCTGACGATGTTGGGATGGTCGAGCGCGCGGGAAAGATCAGCCTCACGTGCGAATTGCTCGAGCGCCGCGGGATCGTGAGAGAGCGAGGGCAGCAACCGCTTCAGCGCGACGCTCCACCCTTCACGCTGCCCGGTCAGCACCCGCGCGCGGTATACCTCGGCCATGCCACCGCGACCCAGCTTGGCGAGGATCTCGTAGTTGCCGAAGCGACGATCCGCCATGGGTGCTCCGGTTCGTCAGGGATTGCCATCGCCTCGCCGCACGGTCTGATTCTTCTGCTCCGTCGCCTCGTTCACCAGTCGCGTGAACTCTCCGTCTTCCGCGAGCGGCTTGAGATCCGGATCCGCGGTCATCGCCTCAGGCAGCGCGAAGCCGCGTTTCACCGCCATCGCCAAGCTGGACAACGCGGCTTCCTTGTTCCCCAGCCGGCTGTGACCGCAGGCAATGTTGTAATAGATGCTCGCGTCGTCCTGCTTCAGCACGCGCGCGAGATCACGTGACCGCTCAAGAGCGCCCATCGCCTTGTGCACGTTCCCGCGCCGCATCTCGGAGACGCCCAGACCCAGGTACGCCAGCCAGTTTCGGTCGTCGTACGAGAGCCCCACTTCGAACTGCTGCGCGGCTTCCTCGTAGCGGTGCCCTTCCAAAAGTCGGTGCCCGCTCGCCAGCGCCTGCCGCGCCAGCTCCGCGTTGCGCTTGAGGTTGAGCTTGCGACGCACCTGCGCAGGCGGCTTCTCGGTGGTGGACGTGAGCAGCAGTCGACCGTTGCGCAACGCCGGAGAGGAACAGCCCGCGGGGAGCTTCACTTGCCCCGAGAGCGTCTTGTCGTTGAGGTTGTAGAAGGCGGCGAATGGCAGCGAACGCTCTTTGCACTCAGAACCCACCTGGCAGAGCGTGACGGTGCCGACGACAACGTTTCCCTCCAGCTGCCCTTCGATGATTCGGCGACCCGCCTCGAGCTCACAGGCGCCGCCTGCCTCATAGAAAGCGCTGACGCGGTCGCCTTCCGTTTGAAAGAGAAGCGCGCCTAGCTCGCCGCGGTACTGCCCGCTGATGGTGGGGGTCGCGCTGGCCGCCAAGGCAGTGAACGCGCACAGCGCGGAGACCCCGAACACCGACTTTTTCAGCGGTTTGGGCATTGTGCAGGGCCAACGCAGGCCCGGAATCATAGAAACCAGCGAAAGGACTTGTAAACGTTTCACGCCCGCTTGACCAAAGAACAGGCCGTCCTTATCATCTTGCGAGCCATTTTGGCGCAGAAAGGTCTTTAAATTTCAACAGGTTGTTCCCTGCGGGGCGCGTGATGGGCAGCAGAAATTCGAACCGATAAGTCCATAACGGGGGCTGTTTTGGAGCCCGGGTGCAAGCCCTCCTTCGAGAGGGAAGCCGAAGAAGCTCCAACTTTGGTCCCCACCTGAAGACACACGGGTTCAATGGACGTTGCCCACACGGCTCAGCGGGGGACTTTTTCCGAGGGCGACAGCGTGACGCAAGAACTGGTTGGGGATGGGACGGCGGCGGCAAAAACCACGCTTCGTGAAGAGCTGGCGGCCAAGCGGAAGTCGCTGACGCCAGAGATGATTGATGGGCGCGGACTGAAGGTTCAATCCCGCTTCTTGGCGACGCACTACTACGCCAAGGCTCGAACGGTGGCGCTCTACGCCCCCATTCGAGGGGAAGTGCCAACGCGAGACATTCTCACGGCGGCGCTCGCGGACGGGAAGGTGGTCTGCTACCCCCTCTCGCACGTGCACGGACGGATTCTCTCCTTCCGCGCGATCACGTCCGAGAGCCAGTTGGAGCCGGGACGTCTGGGTGTGCGCGAGCCGACCAACGCCGCGGATCTGATCCCGGTCGAAGAGATCGATCTCTTCGTCGTACCGGGCCTCGGTTTCTCTCGCGACGGCCAGCGACTGGGACGCGGTGGCGGGTATTACGACGCCACGCTCAAAGCCGGCTCGGCGCGGTCGCGTCGAGTGGGCCTTGGTTTCTCCGAGCAGATACTCGCCTCACTGCCCGCGAACAACGACGACGTGGCGATGGACCTCATCGTGACCGAGTCGGAGACCGTGCGCGGCCTGGACCGAGCGGTCGAGTTCCTCGACACATAATCCGAGCAGGTCGCCCGGCATCTCCTCGACGGGCGGCTTGAATCACAGCGATGGGCCGGCTGCTTTCGACTAAGGTCCGCCGCCGTCATGTCAGACCTTCTTCGCCAGGCCACACCGGAAGAGCAATTCGAGGAGATCACCCGCGGCACCGTCGACATGCACGTCGCGGACGAGCTGAAGTCCAAGCTCAAGCGTTCGTACGACGGCCGCAAGCCGCTCATCATCAAGGCCGGCTTTGATCCCACGCGCCCGGACCTGCACCTGGGGCATACGCTGCTGCTCACCCGCATGCGCCGTTTCCAGGAGTTCGGGCACCAGGTCGTGTTCCTGATCGGCGACTTCACCGCGATGATCGGTGACCCGTCCGGCAAGAACAACACGCGCCCTCCCCTCACCCGCGAAGAAGTCGCGTCGAACGCGGAGACGTACAAGACCCAGGTCTTCAAGGTCCTCGACCCGAAGACGACAGAGGTTCGCTTCAACTCCGAGTGGCTCGACAAGTTGGGCACCGAAGGACTCATCCGGCTCGCCGCGCGCTGGCCGTTGGCGCGAATGCTGGAGCGCGACGACTTCAAGACACGGTTCCGCGAGGGACGGTCCATCGCGATCCACGAGTTCCTCTACCCGTTGCTGCAAGGCTACGACTCCGTCGCGTTGAAAGCGGACGTGGAGTTGGGCGCGACCGATCAGCTCTTCAACCTACTCGTCGGCCGAACCCTGATGAAGGACTACGGACTCGAGCAACAGGTGATCATGACCGGGCCCATCCTCGAGGGCCTGCGCGCCACGCTCGTCGATGGGAAAGTCGTCGGCGACAAGATGTCTAAGAGCTTGGGCAACTACGTCGGCGTGAGCGACCCGCCGGACGACATGTTCGGCAAGCTGATGTCGATCACCGACGACCTTATGTGGCGGTACGTCGAGCTGCTCTCTTCCAAGACTCTCAAGGAAGTGCAGGCGCTCAAGACCGCGCATCCGAAAGAAGTAAAAGTCGGATTCGCCGCGGAGATCGTCGACCGCTTCCACGGAGCAGGGACCGGGAAGAAGGCCGCGGAAGCTTTCGAACGCCGCTTCGCCAAGAAGGATCTCGCGGCCGAGGAATTGCCCGTCGTTGAGGTCTCACTCGCCGGCGTGACGAAGCAGCTGCTGAGCAAGCTGCTCACCGAAGCGAAGCTCGCCGAGTCCAACAGCAAAGCGCGAACGCTGATCACGCAGGGCGGAGTGAAGGTGAACCAAGAAAGGATCACCGACGTGAAGGCTGAACTTGCCGCTGGCGAGTACGTCGTTCAAGTCGGAAAACTCAAAGCCGCCAAGCTGCGCCTGAGCTGACACGCGATAGGGGTTGAATTCGTCTTCTGTTCGAGGCCAGTCACGAACGTCGCGGTCTGCGACTTCGTCACGGCTTCCGCGAGGGACATCTTTCCCGCGTCGGTCATGTGCTTTCGACGCCGAAGCCGTTCACTCCCTACGGCGGCTCTTCACTTTCCCTTCACGTTGATCATCGCCCCGGTCGAATACGCAGTGAACTCCGGCGCGTACATGGACTGAAGCGTCGCCGGGCCGACTCGGAAATTGCCGGCCATGTTCACGCGCAGGCGGTACTTCAGCATGTATTCGCCCTGAGGCAGCCACTCGAAGAAGAAGTTGGTCGCCGAATCGCGCGTCTCTTCGTACCAGCCCAGCCCCAGGTCGTACTTGTAGCGAGACACGGCGTTCTCGGGTTCGAGTCCCGCGGCGCGTGGGTCACGGAGATGCACGTACTCGGCCTGCTGCTTGGCGCGAATGGAGAACTGAACTTCGATCTCATCACCCGCGACCAATGTCTGTCCTTCGGCGAGCGGCTTGAGAATGGTCTGCTTCGCCTGCTTCTCGCGCTTGAAGTACTTGCGTGAGACAGAGAAGAGATCGCCGCGTTCTTCGGTGGGCAATTTGTCGGTCGAGAAGTGCCACGTGGCGGAAGCGAAGGCGAAGCCCTTGGTCTCCTTCTCCACCTGAATGCTGCTCACCGCGGGCGTGACTTCGGGTCCCGGGACGACAATCTGGTTCTTCTTGCCGGTGTACTTGTCGGGCTCGAAGGTCATCTCCACGGTCTTGGGTCCGAGCGTGACTCTCACCTGCTCCTTGATCCCGAGCGCGCCTTCCTTCTGCAGGTACTTCACCAACGAGTAGATGACCTCCGCGGTGGCGCGCGTGCTCTTCCACTGGTTCAGCTTCTTGTTGAGGAGCAGCCACTGCACGAGACCATCGCGGCGCGAGTCGCTGGGCTTGAGCTCCATCAACGTCCGCAGCGCGAACGCGTGGGTCTCAATGGTGTCGTTGTACCAGAGCCATGAACGGTCCTCCTGAGCCCAGAAAGTCCCCTCGTCCTGGGTGGTTTTCGCGGAATCCATCACGCTGTCGAAGACGAGGTTCGCGTCCTTGGCGCGCCCTGCCCGCTTGAGCGTCAGCGCGAGATAACCCTTCAGGTGTGGCGAGTGCTGCTTCCAGTGCTTGAAGCTGTGCGCGAGGATCGCGTCCCGCTCCCCCCCCGTGAGCGCGTTGCCGGTGTAGCTGTCGTCCGGGTAACTGGAGGCGACGTAGTTGAGGAAGGTCAGGAACTCCCAGCAGCAATCCTTCTCGCTCATCTGCCGCGCGTATTCACTGCGGTAGTGCTGCGCGAGGTACTGCCAACCGCGCTGAATGACATCCTTCGGCACGTCCACGCCAAACTCCGCGGCCTTCGCGAAGCCGTAGAGGATGTAAAGCGTCATATACGGCGACGGCGGTCCACCCGGGAACCAAGGGAACGCGCCGAGCGACGTCTGCGACTTCTTTAGCTTTGCGAGCGAAGCGTCCCGATTCGCCTGCGCGATGCGCGGATCGAGGACATTGATCATCCCCGACAGCGGCTCCTTCCCGCCCTTGGCTTCGAGCAGCCAAGGCGACTCCTCCAAGGTCATCTTCCGATTCGGGTCCTGCGCGTCGAAGCTCTCCAGCGGCGTCTTCCGCTCGGACATCTGCTTCGCCATCGCCGCCACCGCGGGGTAGCTCTTGTAGACAGAGGAGACGATACCGGTGGAGACAAAACGGTTCAGCGTCTGCTCCGTGCACTCGTACGGATAATTCACGAGGTAGGGCAGCGACTGCAGCACCGAATAGAAAAGCTGGGCATCCACGGTGACGACCATCTGATCATTGATACGAGACGCGTCGTCGTTCTTGGCGAGGTCCGCGAACGTGAGCGTCCGCTTGTCCTTGTTGCGCAGGGTCACGAACTTCGACTGCGCCAGGTGCATTCGGCTGGGCAGCACCGGCACCGGACGCAGCTCTCCGTCGGAGAGGGTGCCAGAGGTCGCCACGACCTTCACCGCCACCGTGCGGACTTCCTTGGGCGCAACGACCGGGAACTCCAGCGACGTGCTTCCTCCCGCAGCGACGGTGAAGGCACGCTGCGCATTTCCCAATTTGAAGAGTGCGGCCAGGCTCTGGTTCGTCTCGGGGTCAAGCAGCTCGAACGTCAGGTTGCCCTTCAGCTCTTGCTCCGAGGCGTTGTTCACCACGACTTTGAGCACCGCCTCATCGCTCTCGCGCAGGAACCGCGGCAGGTAGGGCCGGACCATCAGCTCCTTCACGCTGCGCGTCTGCTTCTTGATCGATCCCCCGCGCAGATCGCGGGTCATCGCGTGCACCCAGACGTTCCACGCAGTCACTGAGTCGGGGACCTTGAACGCGATGCTCGCCGATCCGTCCGGCTGGAGCAGCAGCTGCGGTTTCCAGAACGCGGATTCAGAGAAGTTGCTGCGCAGTTGCACGGCCGGCGCTTGCGCGGGAGGCGGCGGGGGAGCGGCGGGCTCCGCGGCCAGTTTCCCCAGTGCCTTCTCCTTCGTCTCAGCGTCTGCTTCGTCCGCACGGGTATTGGCTTCCTCACGCTTCCCCATCCGGCCCTCTTCCATCGCCGGCGCCGCCGCCATGGGCATCGCCTGGGCCATGCGATCAAGACCGCCGCCCGCGCGACGACGACCCGGACCACCAAGGCCGTACGCGTCGATGAACTTGAGCCGCGCTGGGTAGACGTGCGGCTCCGAGGGAACGTTGGGCCAACCGTAGTGGCTCAACCACTGGGTCTGTCCCGCTCCGAGATTCGAGCGCCGCCACAGCCAATCACCTCGGCTGGGGTATAGGCCTGTCACGGACGGAGGGCTGTGCGGACCGAAGAGCTCCAGCGCCTGATCGTACATGTACGCGAGCAGCTCGACGGGCGCGGTCTCCTTCTGTCCCTTCGCGCCCTTCACCGTCACCTTCCACGTCTCCTTCGCGCCAGGACGAATCTTGTCGCGGAAGCTGGCGAGCTCGACCTGCAGCTCCTTGTCATCCCAGGGCACGAACAGGTTCAACGACGACGCCAGCTCCTGGTGGTCACGGGTCACCACGCTTCCGACGGCAAAGCCGCCGCGATCCGCTTCGGCGACAGGCAGCTCGATGAGTGATGCGTCTTCACCGCTGCGCAGCGCTCGACGCTCCTTGCGCACGCCGCCTCGGAACACGTCGAAGAGGATCTGCTGCGACGCGAGCCCCGAGTGCACCAACAGCCGCGCCTTCTCACCGACCTTCACCGAACCACGCTGAACCAAGAGCAACCCGGGCAGCGAGAGTTTCAGCTTCGGCCCGGCGACGATGAGGTCCTGAGACGTCTCGAACTTCGCCCCAAGCTCATCCGCGGTCTCGTAGCGAATCCGGTAGACCCCCGCGGCCAGTCCCTTGAGCGCGATCTTCGCCCCACCCTGCGCATCGTGGGTCAGCTGCCCCTTCGCGACCTCCGCGCCGTCTTTCCAACTGCGCAGCGTGGCCTCCCACGAGTAGCCCGGGTCAATGCGCGAACGCAGCTTGTCTCCCGCTGTTTCGAAGCTGGGCTTCTCTGGCGGTGCCGGCAGCGGCTCGTCCGCGGGGAGCAAGGTCTGCGCGGGCTGCTCGACTCTGAGCAAACGGTACGAACCGGTCCCTGCGCGAGGAACGCCGTCCAAGTTCGTCCGCGTCACTCTCGCTTCGCCTGCCTCACCCGCGACGATGAAGGCGTCGTCCAACTGCACCCGCGCCTCCACCGCGACCCAGCCCAGACGGAACGAGCGTTCGGCGGAGCGCGTCTCGCCGCCCTCGTCGGTCACGTCGACGTTGACCGCGTAGCGAAAGCTCACGTCCTTCGAGGTGCGGCGCGCGTCGGCCTCCGGCGTGAAGTTGATCTTGAACGTGCCGTCCGGCTGAAGCTCCGCGCTTCCCGTTGCGATCGTCTGCGTGCTTGCCGCCGGAAGGGAGCGGTACCACCAGCCCCACCAGAACGGGAACACCGGCACGCGGGT